>CAYSUA010000659.1:0-3595 GCA_964433795.1 uncultured Desulfobacteraceae bacterium
TTATTATCTGTGTGTATCTGCGCAAATCTGCGTCCTATTTAACTGGCAGACTGGCAAACTAAATGATGAACACCTACGAAATCATAAAGAAGAAACGGGACGGGTTTCAACTCACCACGGATGAAATCGAATTTCTGATTCATGGCCTCATAACAGGGGAGATTTCTGATTATCAGATATCCGCATTTCTAATGGCCGTGTATTTCCGGGGAATGAGCCCAAGGGAGTGCGTCGATCTCACAAAGTCGATGGTTGCTTCAGGCGATATCGTGGATTTATCCGATATTAAAGGCTTCAAAGTAGACAAGCATTCCACCGGTGGTGTGGGAGATACCACCACACTGGTGTTGGCACCGCTTGTGGCGGCTTGCGGCGGTATCGTGCCCAAAATGAGCGGAAGAGAACTTGGCCATACCGGGGGTACGGTTGACAAGCTGGAGTCCATTCCCGGTATGCAGGTCGAGTTTTCGAAAGAAAAATTTGTTGAAATCGTAAATCGTAATCATGTGTGCATAATTGCCCAAACGGCTCGATTGGCCCCGGCAGACAAAATAATCTACGCCCTGAGAAATGTGACAGCCACGGTCGATTCCATTCCGCTGATCGCTTCTTCCATTATGAGTAAGAAACTGGCAGCCGGGGCTGACGGCATCGTCCTGGATGTGAAAACCGGAACCGGGGCATTCATGCCGCGGTATGAAGATTCCCTCGAGCTTGCCAAAACCATGGTTGAAATCGGAGAAGGAGCAGGTAAACGGATGGTCGCTGTAATCACCAGCATGGAACAACCTTTGGGATATGCCGTCGGCAATGCAGTCGAGGTCAAAGAAGCCATTGATACGCTGAACGGAATCGGTCCTGATGATCTAGAGGAATTGATTATGGAATTGGGAAGCAATATGCTTCTGATATCCGGAGTAGCTGCCACAAGGCAGCAGGCAATTGATATACTGCAAGCCGGTATAAAATCAAAGAACGGAATAGCAAAATTTAAAAAATTGATCGCACTCCAAGGCGGGGATGATAAGGCCGTCGATGATATCAAACTATTGCCTCAGCCCAGGATGGAGATAGAAATTGAATCCCGTGTTTCAGGTTATGTGGAAGCCATTGATGCATTGGAAGTGGGATTGACATCAAAGGTACTGGGGGCGGGGCGATATACAAAAGATGATCCTGTTGATCCATCTGTCGGGATTGTTCTTAAAAAGAAAGTGGGAGATCGAGTAGAAAAAGGAGAACCGCTTGCAATATTCTTTTCAGACGGTGACCGGAAAAAATCTGAACCGGCTAAAGAGAAATTCCTCAATGCATATACTATTGGAGAAAAGCAGGTTCAGCCGCCCCGGGTTTTTTATGCACGGGTGACGAAAGATGGGGTTGAAGAACTATAATAAGCTATGGAAAAGTTCCATGAACACAAGAGAGATCAGATTTAATAAAGTCCTAAACCGATTTCCGGATGCGGCAAGAAGCCGCTTGGAATCGATTCCTGATATGGGCGGAAAGCTCTCCGGGGAAGATACCATGGCGCTTCTTGATATCATGGATTTGAAAATTGAAGAACTCATGATCGATTTGCTGCCCATCGCCGGTACATGGGCAGTCGCCCCTATATCAGAGTTTTACGTGGGCGCTGTGGTCAGGTCACTCGATTCAGCGCTTTATTTGGGAGCGAATTTCGAGATAAAAGGGCTTCCCCTGAATCAAACGATTCATGCGGAGCAGGCTGCCATCATGAATGCCTGGCATCAAGGCGCAAAAAAAATTCTTGCCATTGCGGTATCGGCAGCACCCTGCGGGCATTGCCGCCAATTTATGTACGAGTTGGATCAAAATCAGGAATTGAACATCATAACCCCTGCCCGGGAAAATCAAAACTACCATACTGAAAAATTAACCGATCTACTTCCGAAAGCTTTTGGCCCCTTGGATCTGAAGATGAAATCCGGCCTGACGGCATCTCCTGAAGACCCGGTGAAACTCGAAATGGAAACGCCTTCCGAAGATCCTTTGATATTTGGGGCTTTGAAAGCTGCCGAAAGAAGTTATGCCCCCTATACGAAGAATTATTCCGGTTGCGCGGTTCTGACATCCGACAAGAACATATACACCGGACGCTATGCTGAAAATGTTGCATTTAATCCGGGAATTTCTCCGCTTCAAGCGGTAATCGCTTGTATGAATATGGATAGGGCTTCTGATCAATTGAAAATCGATCGTGCAGTTCTGGTTGAGCATCCATCAAAATGCGTGCAGAAAGGTGCCACGGAGCTGGTATTGGCATCGTTTGCGCCCGGTGTGCCGCTGGAATACCATAAGGCGGAGTTAATCGAGTGAAAGATGGCATTTAGTATTATGAAAGGACCATATGCCCCGACGCATAATCATTGATACGGACCCGGGAATTGACGATGCATTGGCATTGCTATTAGCCCTGCAGTCTCCCGAACTCGACGTTGCGGCGATTACCACGGTAAGCGGAAACGTACCCGTTAAAACGGCTACTTTGAATGTTTTTCGAATATTTTCTCTTTTGCCGACACGAAATCGCCCACCCGTGGCCGAGGGCGCTGAAAGGCCCAGAATAAAGGACCCGGTTTTTGGTACTCACATTCACGGAGAAGATGGCCTGGGCGGGCTATATCGTTTTCAAAACAATGACGGTACATCCCGATATCCGATTCCGACGGTGGAGAAATCGACACGCCGGGCAGCAGATGAAATATTATATCAGCTCTCCAAAACCACTGAGCCCATCAGCCTCATCCCTCTGGGACCGCTCACCAACATTGCAGAGGCTTTGGAAAAAGGCAAAACCGGCATGGCTACAGTAAAAGAGATCGTCTTGATGGGTGGGGCCGTGGAAGTCCCGGGAAATGTGACACCTGTGGCGGAATTCAATATCTATTATGACCCCCATGCGGCCGACATGGTTTTTAATTCCGGTATCCCTATAACCGTAGTGGGACTCGATGTAACCCGAAAGGTGCAACTGCTAAAAGAAAACATGACATCAATCGCCAAGCCGAATCATACTGCAATCAGTCAATTTGTATGCGATTCCACAGCGGCGCTGTTTTCATTTTTAGAAGCACGGACCGGTGAAGCCGGTATTTCTTTGCACGATCCCCTGGCGGTTGGAGTGGCCATTGATCCTTCACTGGTGACAAAAAAAGCGATGTCTGTTGCTGTTGAAACCGAAGGAAAATTGACGCAGGGTATGACGGTTGTGGATGGGAGAAATATAAAGCCCGAATGGAAAGAATCGCCCAATGCTCAAGTTTGCGTCGATGTCGATAAGGACCGGTTTCTTTCATTGTTCCTTGAACGGATACTATGAAGTAGATGATTGAAAGGAGACACCATGAAAATGCTGACCATAACCGAGATGGTAAAATACATCGACCACACGGTGCTTAAACCGGAAGCAGACCAAACCGCTTTTGACAAACTTTGCGAAGAGGCTGGAGAGTATCGGTTTAAAGCGGTTTGTGTAAATTCGAACCGTGTTTGGTATGTGGCTAAAAAACTCCGTGGGACAGGCGTTGAAATTTGTTCTGTTGTGGGATTTCCACTGGGTGCCATGGACAGC
>CAYSUA010000660.1:0-3595 GCA_964433795.1 uncultured Desulfobacteraceae bacterium
GCAAACTAAAAATACCTACATCTCCGTGCCCTCTGTGGCTCTGTGGTGAATCAATCTTATCCGTTATTACCCGCCGTCGCTCTGGCGAGCTTCCGCCTTCGTTATGACTTCGGCGTGACAAGTCGCCGTGACAAATAAAAAAGCCGGGCTACCTTTTCAGGCAACCCGGCTGTCTTTGTTATTGAAGACCCGTGGCTTTCCGTGCCCCGATCACTCGGGGTTTGGCTTTAACTGAATAGAAGTTGCTTAATTGTCAAAGATCAGATGTTAGATCTTATTTGATTAACCGCCCACTCCCTACGTTCGTTCGAGACGCAGAGAGCGCTGAGAATTTTCTTTCTTTTCCTTTCTGCTGAGAGAGCAGAAAGGAAAAAGGCACATCCCTTCGGGTCTGTTTTTAAATCCTGCATATGCCGAAGGCGTGATCATTTTAATTTGGCGGTATCTCCTGACAAATAAAAAAACATTAACACCCTCTGAGAACTCAGTGCCTCGAGCGTAGCGGGTGGTTAACCCTTCGATATATTCAAACGCTGGTGAGCCGTATCCATTAATTCCCCGAAAGTTTTTCCGTCATCGGGAAAGGATGCAATAGCGTAATTGACGGACACTATGTTTCCGATTGCTTCCCGGTATCTTTCAATGGCCTGATTTGCCCCGGCACTGTCTGTTTCCCCCATAAGTACGGCTATTGATCCAGGCAAAGAAAATGTCGGGTCGGTTTCCCGGACAATGTCGTTGAGCATCTTGTCCAGTTTATGAGAGTTGCCGTTGGCAGAAACCATCACCAACGAAACAAACCGACGATGACGGGCCGACTGCTTCAGCTCATAATCCAACAGCCATTCAAAATCTCGTATATCGCCATTTTCCATTGTAGTACGAAAAAACCGCCCGTTTCACTAAATATGCAAAGGGCGCCAAGAAGGTATTTTTTTGTCCTGATTCCTTGATGCTCCAGAGGCGCACAAGGAGGAGGAATCCTGACAACAATCAACCCCTATCGGGGTATAGGATATTATCCAGGCTTGCTACATTGTAGTATTTTGATAGAGCAATAAAAATGCCAGGTTACTAGGTTATGAATAGAAAATTCATTGGGGCTATAACATTTTGATATTTATAATAAAATCAAGAAAGAAAAACTTATGAACAATATATTACGGTATGGCTTTTTAGAAACGGTTATGTTTATGAATAAGTGTTGGCGGTAACATTTACTCAAAATCGTTAACTTGGTTGCTCGATACTCGTTACTGGATGCTGGATACTGGTTGGAGCGAATTGGGTTTCAGCATAAGCCTCGGCCAAACAAGAGGGAAATCCTGATTTATAGGAAACTCATTACTGGTTACGGGATGGTGGATAATTTATTGTGAAGTTGTTTTTTTGTTCAATACTGGTTTGTTGTAATCAGATTACCATGATATGTTTAGAAGAGTTATTGAGGAGGGGAAGATGAAATCAGAGATAGCTGGAGAAAACATTTCACAAATTGAAGTGTTAAATATCTCCAAGCATGGATTTTGGCTGCTAATTCACGAGCGGGAATATTATCTTCCGTTTGAAGAGTTTCCATGGTTCAGAGAAGCAAAAATATCATCTATTCTTCATGTTGAATTACCTCATCCGCATCATCTTTACTGGCCGGATTTGGATGTAGATCTTGATCTGGAATCTATTGAATCACCGGATAAATATCCACTCCTATACGATACAGGCACCTGATTTTTCATTCAGGATATGAGGCAGGTTATTTTACTGCCAGGTTGTATTTATCGATGCGGCGCCTTAAGGAACTGTAGCTCATTCCCAGGGTTTTCGCGGCCTTACGCCGGTTCCACATGGATTCGGACAGGGCGCTTCTGATTACCTCTGCTTCAGTATCACAGACGACATCAGCACAATTGCGCGGAGCGGTTTGTACCATAGCTGTTTTTAGCGATTCCTGAATGGAGTTTTCATTTCCGTCTAAAGCGATACGCCGGACGGCGGTCTCTAATTCCCGGACATTGCCCGGCCATTCATGCTGGAAGAGAAGCGCTTCGGTTTCGGGTGAAATTATAATCCCGTTGTGACCGTATTTATCGGCGTACAGTTTAAGGAAATGTTGTACAAGAAGGGGAATATCTTCCTTTCTCTGTCGCAACGGAGGCATCTCGATGGCGTACTCGTTTAGACGGTAGAAGACATCTGAACGGAAGCGGCCTTCGGCAACCATTTTCTCGATGGGGGCGTTTGTGGCTGCAATGATGCGGACATCGACGTCTATAGTCTCGGTGCCACCTATGCGGGTGAAGCGTCTGTGTTCGATAACCTGTAGAAGTTTGCTCTGGAGATTCAGAGGAAGGTCGCCGATTTCATCAAGAAAGATCGTGCCATTGGAGGCGAGCTCAAACCGGCCCGGTTTTCGCCTTTCAGCTCCTGTGAAAGCGCCCGCTTCATGACCGAAGAGCTCGGATTCCAGCAGTGTTTCCGGAATAGCGGGGCAATTGATTTTCACAAATGTGTTTGGATCACGTCCCGACATTTCATGAATCAGGCGGGCCACCACATCTTTTCCGGTGCCGCTTTCGCCATGGATGAATACCGTCATATCTGAAGGGGCGACTTGTGCCACAAGATGCCGGATCTGCTTGATAGCTTTGCTCTGACCTACCAGAAGCCGGGACTCTTCGAGGCGGTGCTCGATGGCTCGCTTGGCGGCGCTGACTTCTTCTTTCAGGCGATTACGCTCAGACTCGATTTCGTGCGTAAGTTTCCGGTTTTCGAGGACCAACCGACGTCTTTCAGCCGCTCGCTGTGCTGCCCGCTGCAACATGCCTGTGTTTCCCGGTTTGCAGATATAGTCGAAAACCTGAGTGTGAATCGCTTTGACGGACGATTCAAACGTCGGATATCCCGTAAACACAATTACTTCCATATCGGGATCAAATTGTTTGAGCATTTGGATCGTTTCCATGCCTGGCAGGCCCGGCATGTTCAGATCTACGATTGCCACTGCAAAATGTTCTCGATTTGCTGTTTCAAGAGCGGCTGCTCCGGTATCCACCGTGATTACCTCGAAACCGAAGCGAGCCAGTGCTGTGGAAAGGAGTTCGCGGATTTCGGCATCGTCGTCGACAACCAGAATTCTCTCCAGCCCAGGACGGTTCTTTTGACCTTCTTGGCTATTTATTGAGTGCGATACGGTATTGTGGGAGTCTTTGTTTGTCATGATTTACATCTGATTGCGTTGCAAGTCCTGAATTCAAAGTTCAGGGCAAACCGACGACGTAGGTATCAGCCTAACTATTTTGTGAACATGGGCATGGAAGTTGATGTTATCAGCAAGGAAAATATATACTGTAATATAAAGTAGTTGCCGACATTGAGTCAAAAGAAATAAATATCAAAAATTTGTCAGGTTACTATCAGGTAAAAACTGATAGTATGACAAATTGTTTGCCAGGATTGACCGGATAGTATTAGCTGAAGGCTGAAAGCTCAAAGCTGAAAGTTAAGGGTCTTCTCCAATTTAGTTGGTATCAATTGACTTGATATTGGAATAAATCTTCATGATTCAAGCATGTTAGATATTGATTCTTGGAGAAAC
>CAYSUA010000661.1:0-3581 GCA_964433795.1 uncultured Desulfobacteraceae bacterium
CGCTGATGAAGCTGTGATTGGCCGGCTCGAATTTGCCGGCATCCGGTCGCAATTCAAAATTCAGCGGTTCTTGCCAGTCCGGTATGGAGACGGCTGAATGCCAGCCTAAAAACGTCGGGTTCAGATCAGCAAGACGATCTCTGTTCCAATAGCATATTGCAACCCCATGGGTCGCCAGAAGCCATTTATAACAGCTAGAAACCAACATGTCGGCAAATTTTGCTTCCACCGGAACCACGCCCGCCGCATGCGTGGCGTCGATCAGCAAGAGGGATTGGTTTTCATGGACCATTTGAGATAACTTTTCGATTGAAAGCCGCTGGCCGGTAAAATAGCTCACGCTGCTGATGGCGACCAGTTTCGTTTTTTTGTCCATGGCGTTTCGAATATCGTCGAGCGAGATGTACCAGTTTCGATTTCGAACGATCCGGATGTCTACCCCCTTGTTTTGAAGAAGGCTCCAGGGAATAATTTCGGATGGAAACTCCACATCACAGATGACGACATTATCACCCGCGTTCCATTCCAATCCATGAACCAATATGTTCACCCCTTCAGAGCTACTGGAAAGAAGGGCGATATCTTCCGGGGAAACACCCAGCAGTTGACCGGCTTTGGTCTTACAGCGGCTCACGGCATCGTCCATTCTTTTTCGGCTGACTTCCCCGAGGGCCTTGTCCGCAAGGAATCGGTCGATGGCTTCCCGATGCGATTTCAAAACCGGGGACTCACCCCCGGTGCACAGATGGACAATATTTTCGAGTCCGATAAACTCGCTTTTCGGAATCAATCCCCGGTCTGCATCATTAACTGGATTCTCTTCCATGATTTTATCCTTTTTATTGAAGGCATACTATTCCGACCGGTTAAAATCTGCCGAAACCTTTTCTCTTAATTCAGCCGAATTCAGATAATCAAAAGCGGTCAGTGCCAGCATCTTTGAAGCGTTCAACAGAACCTCGCGTCCCTTTGGGGATGTGGTTGCTTCACAGAATGCCACTGAATGTCCGGGAATACCCGAATCCGGATCGACAATCCCCAAATAGGGGTGAATGGCCGGCAGATAATGGCTCAGGTTGCCGATGTCGGAAGATCCTTTACGGCCGTCATCCTCATCAATGGGTATGCCCAGCTTGACCATGTTGGCCTCCATGGCACTTTCCAGCGCCGGGTTACGTTTAATGGGATCCAGCTTGGGCAGGTTGATTTCGAATTTGACTTCCGTGCCGGTGGCCATGGCCGCACCTTCGGCAATCTTCTGGACCCGATCAAACAGTTCGTCGCGATAGGCGACACTTCCTGCTCTGACATAAAACAGGCCGGATGTGTAGTGGGGGATGATATTCGGTGCGTCTCCACCGTGTGTGATGATGCCGTGTAGCCTGCCGTCCGGGAGCAAATGCTGGCGGAGCGAATTAATACCGGTGTATGTCATGACAAGCGCATCCAGAGCATTCCGTCCCTTATCCGCCGATCCGGACGCATGTGCCGATTTTCCAAAAAACTCGATCTGAAACTTAGTGCGCCCGAGATTGTCTTTCGCAGGCATATTCGAATTGCTGGGATGAAACATCATGGCAACATCCATATCTTTAAATATACCGGCCTCTGCCAGAAAGACTTTTCCGCCTCCGCCTTCTTCAGCCGGTGTCCCCACAACCGCCATGGAACCGCCCGCATCGCCTAGTATCCTTTTCAGGGAAACGGCAGCACCCATACTGGCTGCAGCAATGAGATTGTGTCCGCATCCGTGACCGATTTGGGGCAATGCATCGTACTCTGCCAAAATGGCTACCGCAGGGCGAGTCGGTTGGCATCCATGTGGTCTTGCAAGAAAAGATGTTTTAACATCACCGACACCCTTTTCCACGCTGAATCCCTGTTTTTCAAGCACACCGCTAAGGTATTCACAGGCTTTGAATTCCTGATACGCAGTCTCCGGATTTTCCATCAGCCAGTCGTTTATGGCATATAAATCGTCGGTCAACGCATCTACTTCTTTGCAGATTTTTTCTCTTGCTTCATCCATTGGAGCTTCTCCTTTTTGTCGTAATAGATTGGTTTTATACAGAAATCACATTTTTCTGATTATTAATTAGCCGCCCGTTCACTTCGTTCACTCGACTCACACAGACGGTCACAGACTTTTTCCTCCGCGACTTGCGGAGGAAAAAAGAGTCATCGCTTCGCGAAAATTGGAACTCATTATACCCGCAGGGTATGCATTCTTTTGTTGGGCCATTGTCGGCCCAACAAAAATGTCTGCGCATGTCTGCGTGGGTCTGCGGCTTCAAAAAATTTCATGTTAGAAACTTACAATAGAATCTGCGGATAACAATAAAGCGAATCCATCATCATATCGATTCTTACGTGATCGTCGGCGGTATGGGCCAGATGTTCTTCACAAGGCGAAAACCCGTATGTGGGAATGCCCGCAGCCGCTGTAAACCGCCCATCCGTTGCAAAATGCCAGTATTCGAATTTCGGCGAATACGCTAAAGTGTCCTCAATCACGGAGGCTGCCCTTTGAACAAACGGGCTTTCCTTCTCCAGCTTGAATCCCCCCACCGATTCACCATGAAGCGGGTCTGTCAATCCGGTGTAACTTTTCACGGCTTGCTTTTCCAGGCTGAATTCTGTTTTTACATCTTTCGGGCATACCTGAGCCGCAATACTGCCATAGATGTCCAGGGCCTCTTCAGCCGTCTCGCCGGCGGATCGCATATCCAGAATGATGTCCACTTGCCCGGGAACCACATTATTGCTGGTGACTCCGGTATGATAGATCGTAGGTGCAACGGTGGTTTGTCCCAGATCCGGATCGGTCTTGAGGCCGGGGAGTGTCTCTTCCAGTTTAAGCAGAAAGCGGGCAGCTGCATAGTGTGGATTAATGCCCCTTTGCGGTGCACTGGCATGCACACTCTTACCAAAAAACGTGGCCTTGACGCGGACCCCTCCTCGATGACCGAGTTTAATATTGTTTTCTGTAGCTTCCCCCAAAATCACACAATCCGGTTTTACGTCCAGATTTTCCAAAATATACCTTGTACCGAATCCGCCCACTTCTTCCAGCACCACCCCGGTCACGTAAACGTCCCCTTTGGGCTTGATTCCCAAACGGCGTAATACCTCCGGGGCGTACACCTGAACGGCAAAAGCTCCTTTCGTGTCGCTGGCCCCCCGGCCGTAAATTATCCCATCTTCAATGTCTCCGGAATACGGATCATGTTTCCACTCACTCCGATCCCCTGGATCCACATGATCCAGGTGGGAGTTCAGCATATAAACCGGAGCGTCTGGACTTTCACCCTTTACCACCCCGACGGCATTGCCGACGCCATCGATATAAGCTTCATCATACCCGAGCTGTTCCATTTTTTTAACGGTCAGTTTTGCAATTGCCTCTTCTTGTCCGGGCATGCTGGGGGTTCGAATCAATTCCCTGCAAAAGCCGATGAGATCGTCCTTGAGTTCATCTGCCGCCTGTTTGATGAGTTGGATATCCATACCGCTTACCTTTTGCCCCTTAGTGCCTTAGAAATTTTTTTCTTGTTTTTAACAAGAAAAAAATTTGGTGAAGG
>CAYSUA010000662.1:0-3581 GCA_964433795.1 uncultured Desulfobacteraceae bacterium
GAAGACATCAAAGCCGGTAAATCTACTGTGGCGGAAGGTGCTGAAAGGCTTTTTGCCCCTTGCATGTGCGGCATTTTAAACCCGCATCGCGCCTCATTGATTCTAAAGGATTTGACGTCATAAAATCCATGCGCCTAAAGGACAAAGTCGCCATTCTTACCGGGGCCGGTTCCGGTATCGGCAAAGCAACGGCCTTGATGTTTGCAAAGGAAGGGGCCAAGGTGGTGGTGGCCGGTCGACGGGCGGAGCCGCTTAAAAATGTGGTTGATACGATTCGCTCCGAAGGGGGTGCGGCCATTGACCACCCGACGGACGTAACCGATGGGACGCAGGTTAAAGCATTGGTGCAAACCGCACTTTCCGAATACGGAAAACTGGATATTGCCTTTTCCAATGCAGGCATCAATCCTTCCCGCACTAATATTCTGGAAACCACCGAAGAAGCCTGGCATCAGACATTGAATACCAATTTGACCGGTGCTTTCTTAACCTGCAAATACAGTCTGCCGGCCTTGATCGAAAACGGCGGCGGTTCCATTATCGTCACGTCCTCCATGGTCGGAATGACCGGCGTGAAAAACCGTATTCCGTATGGGGCTTCAAAAGGCGGGGTTAATCAGCTCGTCAAATGCATGGCCATCGATTGCGCCGAGTACAATGTGCGGGTCAACGCCGTCTGCCCGGGACGCGTCATGAGCGAAATGGTTTCCCATCTGAAGGGCTCTGACTCTGACGGCGGGTGGGGCGGCATTTACAAATCGTATCCTCTGGGAATGAAAGGGGAGCCTGAACATGTGGCCTATGCCGCTGTCTATCTCGCATCGGATGAATCTGCATGGGTCACCGGTGTATTGCTTCCCGTGGAGGGCGGGTATCTCACGTACTAGTGTCGAATTTTGTTTTTGTATGTTATAAAAATCGAAATGGAATAATTTCTCGACAACCGGCAATTGTATATTTTCTATCGAAGATTGAATAGTTGAGGAATGCTTTCATTATTAATCAAACGATCATAGAAATGACAGAGCGACACGCGGCGCCTGCGCTGCGCGAGCGACATCCACAAATTCTCAATATTCAATAATCAACTTTCAATGTCAGGAGGTTCTTACAATGAAAAAAGTAACATTGGGTCCGGAAACCTATATCTATCCGAAACCGGCATTTCTAATCGGGTCAAAAGTGGATGAAAATGCGAACTTTATGGCAGTGGCCTGGTCCGGTATCGTCAACAGTGAACCACTCATGATCAGTGTTTCCATTCGACCCCAGCGATATACCCTTAAGGGTATAAAAGAGCATGGAACTTTTTCCGTCAATGTGCCATCGGAAAACCAAATGGTAGAGACCGACTATTGCGGAATCTATTCCGGACACCGGGAAGATAAGAATCAGGTTTGCGGATTTACCGTTTTTTACGGAAAACTCGAAACCGCACCCCTCATCGAGGAATTCCCGATCAACATCGAATGCAAGGTGGTGCACGAGCAGACGCTGGGAACCCACATCATGTATATCGGTCAAATCGAGGAAATCCATGCATCAGAAGATGTCCTCACCAACGGATTGCCGGATGTAGAAAAAATCAGACCCATCATCTACAGTTCCGGGGCAGAGAAATCATATCACGGCCTGGGAAACAAACTGGGTCCGGCTCATCGGGTCGGGATGCAACTGAAAGAATCCGATAAATAGAATCCGATGAAAGTCAAATATGCCGGTTATGCCACCCGCTCAGGGACCTCTATCACTTGAGGCGTATGACCGGTTGACTCTAAAAAGCGGCGGACATCTTCATTTGAGACCACTAAGGTGCTGGTGTTGACCAGCGGATGGAATTGGAAGGCTGAAGCCGACCAGATGGCTTTATCCGCAATCACTTCAACCTTTTGTTCCGTATCATTGACGATTGCAAATAGTGAAACCGCACCCGGCTCGATGCCGAGATATTCTTTCAGCCGTTTCGGGGAACCGAAACTCAACCGGCTGGTCCCCAATGCGGTCTGCAACCCTTTGATATCCACCTGTTTATCGCCACTGACGATAACCAGGAAATGCCGCCTCCCTTTGGCATCCCTTAAAAACAGATTCTTTGTCTTTGAAGCGGGAAGCGGCGGGACCAACCGATTGGCCTCTTCGATGGTATAGACGGCAGGATGATCGTGCCGCTCATACGCGATATCATGTTCTGCAAGATAATTGAAAAAATCGATCATGAAACCTCCAGATATTCGGAATAGGCCTCTCTTTTAAAGATTTATGGACGTTCCGTCAACCTCATACGCTTTTTGTTTTACAGGTTCCTTGACACTCAGGCATAACTCTTTATATAAATTCTCACTGGTTCATTTTAAGAATTCATCTGTCACATTTACAATATGTTAAAATTTAAGACTGCTTTTGAACCGCAGAATGCTGAACAGAGTATAACGAATATCGAATTTCGAAGGTTTCTTACACTTCTTCGGTTCTAAAATCGCCATTCTTTGTTCGATATTCGATATTCATAATTTCAAGTATCTTTGGATTGGCTTTTTTATAATCGCTATATGGAGGGAATACCCCATGGAAAAACAACAATTGCTCTATTTATCCCGGGAGGACGTCGCATCTGTCGGACTCACCATGAATGCAATCATCGATGCATTGGAAAATGCGTTTCGCGACAAAGGCGAGGGAAAGGTCGAAATGCCGCCGAAGCCGGCCATCCATCCGGGCGGTGGCGATAATTTTATTCATGCCATGCCGGCCTATATCCCCGGCCTCAAGTCTGCGGGGGTAAAATGGGTCGGTGGTTTTACGGAAAACCAGAAAAAAAATATTCCCTATATCACGGGCCTTTTAATCCTCAACGATACGGATAACGGACTTCCCCTGGCCGTAATGGACTGTGTGTGGCTGACCGGCAAACGCACCGGCGCTGCCACTGCCATATCCGCCCGACATCTTGCCCGCCCGGAGTCCTCTGTTGCGGGCATACTCGGCTGCGGGGTTCAGGGCAGAACCAACCTTGAAGCATTAAAGTGCCTATTTCCGCTGACCAAGGCCATGGTATACGACACCAGTGAGGCGGCCGCAAAACGATACGCAGCAGAAATGGGTGCCGAACTGGGCCTGGAGGTGGTGACCGTGGGTACCCCGCAGGAAGCGGTTTCCGGTTGTGATATCGTCGTAACAGCCGGCCTGTTGCAGAAAAAACCGCATGCAACCATCAAAGCCGGCTGGCTCGATGAAGGCGCATTCGCCTCGATGGTGGATTTCGACACTTACTGGCATCCCGATGCACTCAAAGAGACTTCCAAATTTTGTACCGATGACACATTACAGCTGAATCATTACCGGACACTCGGTTATTTTCAGGATATTCCCCCGATACATGCAGATTTGGGAGAGCTGGTAACCGGCCAAAAACAGGGGCGAGAATCGCCACAGGAGCGAACCGCGACCGCAAACTTAGGACTGGCCTTGGACGATATGGCCGTGGCCCCCCTGATATACCGACAGGCAAAGGAAAAAGGGTTGGGGACGTGGCTACCGCTATAATATGAGTTTGCCGGTTGGCCAGTTGGCCAGTTTTAGGA
>CAYSUA010000663.1:0-3581 GCA_964433795.1 uncultured Desulfobacteraceae bacterium
ATCCGGATTTCCGTATATCGCATGGCCGCCGCCGGATCACCGTCTACGGAACCGAAGTTTCCCTGTCCGTCAATCATAGGATATCGCAAAGAAAAATCCTGAGCCATCCTCACAATGGAGTCATATACTGCTGAATCGCCGTGGGGATGATATTTACCGATGACATCCCCCACAATACGGGCGGATTTCTTATAGGGCTTGTTATAGTCGTTTTTGAGATCCTGCATTGCATATAAAATGCGACGGTGAACCGGTTTCAAGCCGTCCCGGACATCCGGAAGCGCCCGTCCGATAATGACACTCATGGCGTAATCGAGATACGATTTCTTCATTTCGTTCTCGATACTGATCTCAGGTGATCTTCCCGTTTGAGCCATCTAAAACCCTTTCATTTTTTGGTACACGATATACGTTTTTCAAATTGTAAATCATAAATCATAAATCGAAAATCGTAAATTCCGAATCTTTAATCATGATACCCGTTATGATTCACTCCGTTTTCTAGCCGATCCTGATAACTGGATTTATATATCTCGTTCAATGTCAAGAAAGCGGTGACCACCAACGGGCCGTATATAATTCCCAGGATTCCGAACAGCTTGAGTCCGCCGATGATTGATAGAAATACCAGAAGCGTGTGCATCTCCACCTGCTTCCCCACCATCCGGGGCTTCAATACATATTCCACCAAGCCGGAGAGCAACACGTAGAAGACAATGAAAAAAATACCCGCGGCAATCCGTCCTGTTAGAAACAGCACGAAAGCGGCAGGAATAAAAACGGCACCGATCCCCAAAATGGGTAAAAACGCCAATAGGCCCATGATGACTCCCCAGAGAAACGCTGAGTTGAGTCCGAAAAGCATAAAAACGATACCGCCCAGGGTGCCTTGAATGAGTCCGCCGAAACCGTTCACCACCAGAATGGACCGAGCGATATCCTTGAATTTTTGTATCAGCTTCTCATCCTGTTCGTCGGGCAGGGGGGAGAGGTCGGTGATAAATGTTTTCAATCTGTGGCCGTCGAGAAGAAGGAAATAGATGATCAACAGCATAAAAAAGAAATTGACAAAGAAGTTCAAAACATTGGAAGCAACCGCACTGGCCTGTTTGTACAGGAATAACCCCACAAATTTTCCGATCTCCGACACCGCATTCCGCAGCTCGTCTCCCGTCAGTTGGATGTTAAAATGTGACAGAAAAGAATTGGCTCGTTCAAGAATATGGGTTTTTGCAAACAATTGGCTGACCTGGTCGCTGATGACCGCGGTTTTTCCCATGAGGTAAAGCGCATAAGCTTCCCTGGAGAGAATTCCCACAAACAAGAGGATAGGGACAAAAAGAATAAAAAAGATCGCGACACACGTGATCAAAGAGGCCGGCGAGGGTCTGAATTTTCTTTTGACCAGGTTGTAAAACGGATTAAAAAGCCCTGTGACCACAGATGCGAGAATGATAATGGAAATAAAGGGCCATATCAGCCATCCGAGCATGAATGTCGAAACAAAAAACAGCCCGAGAAAAAACAAAAATATCATTCCCCGGGACGTATTATTCTCCATGCCGCCTCCTGTTGGTCATCTTGATTGAGATAATTAAATGCTCCGGGGCAGGTTCTTAAAAAAATCCACGGTATCCTATTTGCATCTATTGAAACAGGTATACCGTGGCGAACAACGGTTTAGTAGATAAGAGAGCAGAAGGTTAAGCAGGCCGCTACCTACTGAAAAAGGTGCCGGCAATGAGCAATAATAGCACCTCATAAATAAAGACCGGTGTTAAACTCTCTCCGAAACTGGCATAAATAATGCCGCCGCCGATAATGGCCGGAACGGCAAAAAAGACCAAAATACCCAACTTTCTGCTGATATCCATTCTTTTAAATCTCCTGGTATCTGTTAATGTGAACCCACCCGCTGAGTTCCGACCCTGCTTCGCTCTGAAAAGCTTCGCCGCGGTTCGCCCCGCCATTTTATCGGGTCGAAGCCAAAGGCGAAGACTGATCATCCCTGCAGCCCCGCAAGCGGGATCTCCGCTTCGCTCCGACAAGCACCAGGGCATTCTAGCGAAGGCGAATAAAATTTAACAATAACAGCAAATTATGTAAAGAAAAAAATTAGTTTTCCGCACATTATTTTTAAGCGCTAACGGTCTAAAATCATTGCCATTCCCATACCACCACCGATGCACATGGTAATGAGACTGCTCTGATAATTCTGTCTCTGCATGTGGTGGATTGCCGTGACGGTTTGTCTGGCTCCGGTGCAACCGATGGGGTGACCCAAGGAGATTCCACTTCCCACCTGATTGGGAACATCATTTTCGATTTGAAATTCACGCATACATCCGATGGTTTGAGCGGCAAAAGCCTCATTCAACTCGATCATGTCGACGTCTGAAAGGCCCATGCCGGCGGCTTTCAGCACTTTTCTGACGGCCGGAACCGGCCCGAGTCCCATATAGGCGGGATCCACACCCGCAGCCCCGAAAGCTTTAACCTTGGCTAATGGGGACAACCCCATTTCTTTTGCTTTATCGGCATTCATTAAAAGGACGGCCGCTGCAGCATCATTGATACCCGACGCATTGCCGGCCGTTACCGTACCGTCTTTTTTGAAAGCCGCACGAAGTTTTCCCATCTTTTCCATATCCGTATCCATGGGACGCTCATCCGTATCGAATACGACATCTCCCTTTCTCGTTTTTACCGTTACCGGAACGATTTCCTGTTGAGAGTATCCGTTTTTTATGGCCGCTCTGGCCCGGGTGTGGCTGAGAACACCCAGTTCATCCTGTTCCTGCCGGCTGATGCCGTATTTGGAAACGATATTTTCCGCGGTGAGTCCCATATGATATCCATAAAAAATCTCGTATAGACCGTCAAAAACCATGAGGTCGTGAATATCTCCGGTTCCGGTGAGTTCCATGCGATGCCCCCAACGGGCCTTAAGAAGAGCCATGGGAACCAGACTCATATTCTCCTGCCCTCCGGCAATGACGACGTCGGCGTTTCCGGTCATGATGGCTGACGCACCCAGGGCGATGGCTTTCAGTCCTGAACCGCATACCATATTCACAGTGTAGGCCGGAGTTTCTTTGGGTACACCGGCATATATCATTGCCTGTCTTGCCGGGTTCTGTCCTTGACCGGCTTGCAGTACGTTTCCCATAATCACTTCGTCGACGGCAATGGGGGTGAGACCGTCGTCCCAGGCTGCATAGGGTTTTTCCAGGTCGATGATTCCTTGATCTTTAAGTTTGTCCGGGGCGAGTTCCGCCATCTGATCACCGGTTTCCGGTCTTAAACCCGCTTTTTTGAGCACTTCCCCGATAACCACCGCACCCAGTTGAACCACCGGTATTTGTTTCAGGCCACCCCCGAAAGCACCGATAGCTGTCCGCGTACCACTGACGATTACAACCTCTTCCATATATGATCCCTCCTCAAAATATTGATTGACGTCTACGGTTAATTCATTAAAATAATAAAACCTGGTTATGCAGAAAGCCCAAGTTGCTTAAAGGAATAGGCTTTGGAGGTGAGCCGATTCGTGCGCGTGTGACTGTCTGTGTGTATTAGGG
>CAYSUA010000664.1:0-1428 GCA_964433795.1 uncultured Desulfobacteraceae bacterium
TTGATAAATAGCTGCGTAGGCGTTCAAAGGTTCAGGGTTCACCGTTCAGGGTTATCTTTCTTTCGTTGATCTTGTTCGTGGGCTAGCAAATACTTGATGAAACCACAAATGGTAGCGCGGGTGCGTCCGGCATGATCATACACATCCTGAAACTCAGCATTTGTTATATATTGCTGATCCACTTTGTGATGTGAACCTACAGCCTTTGAACCCCGAACCTTTGAACCCGTGAACGGTTACATAACCGCTAAGGGACAAATCGCTGCTAAAGCGTGTTTAAAATCTGCTGTACACAATTCATAATGTCGGCATCAGGGACATCGGTCCGGATGCCGGGGCATTCTCCAGCCATGATGTGCCAATTGACGACATCCCGCGTCACGCCTTCGATAAAGGGCCATGCCATACACATACGAGGCTTCACCGGATGAATGGCGCACCCGTTGTTCCAAAAAACACAGTAACCGCTCTCTCCCTGGCCAAGAACCCGCCTCCCGCCGGACACCTGGCAATAATCGGATATAAATTGCGCTTTACCGACATGAATGAAAGCGGTAATCCGTTCAAGATCTCTTTCTGAGATAAAAGTACCGCCATATCCTTTGCAGCAATGACCGCAATTTGTGCATTGAAACATATCGGAGGGCCTATACTGCATGACGCGTATCCATTGCCCGTTGAAGGGTCACCGGATCCACATACTGGAGGTCCCCCCCCATGGGAACCCCTGAGGCGATCCGGGTCACGTTGACTGCATACGCCTCCAGCCTGTTCGCGATATAAGAGGCGGTGGCCTCCCCTTCCACATTGGTACTGGTGGCAATGACGATTTCCTTTACACGGCCTTCCCGGATTCTGTGCAGCAGCTCCTGAATACGGATATCATCCGGACCGATACCGTTCATGGGAGAGAGCGCCCCCTGAAGAATGTGATATTTCCCTTTAAATGCACCGGATTTCTCAACGGCGACCATGTCTGCAGGCTGTTCCACCACGCACAACAGACTCTCATCCCGATGCGGATTGTTGCAAATATCACAGACTTCACGGTCGCTTAACCCACCGCACCGCTCGCACAATCTAATCTTGCCCTTTATTTCCAGAATGCTGGCGGCTAAAGATTCCGCCTCTTTCCGCGAAGAGCGGATGATATGCATGGCCAGGCGTTCGGCTGTTTTTTCGCCGATACCGGGAAGTCTTGAGAGGTGTTTGATCAGCTTTAAAAGCGATGATGGATAATGACTCATGGTATTTTCCAATTACGATTTATGATTTGCGATTTATGGCCAGCACTTGTGATTTATGGCCTTTTTGATTGACGAACTCTATTGCTCCAGGCGCCGCCTGCATATTGAAAACTACAATCGTTTCATTCGAAATTCGAAATTTGAAAATCGAAATTTGAAAATCGAAATTTGAAAATCGAAA
>CAYSUA010000664.1:1528-3576 GCA_964433795.1 uncultured Desulfobacteraceae bacterium
TCGAAATTTGAAAATCGAAATTTGAAAATCGAAATTTGAAAATCGAAAATCCATCACATCATTCCGGGGATATTCATACCCCCGGTCAGTTTACCCATCTCCTCGGAAACCATTTCCTGAGATTTAACGAGGGCATCATTGACGGCTGCAAGAACTAAATCTTGAAGCATTTCCACATCATCGGGATCAACGACTTCCTTCTCTATCTCAATGGATAAAATCTGCTGCCTGCCGTTGGCCACGACCTTCACCATTCCGCCGCCGGCAGCGGTTTCCACTGATCTATCAGCCAATTCCTCTTGCAATTTCAACATCTTGGATTGAAGTTTCTGGGCCTGTTTCATCAGGTTTCCCATATTTTTCATGGACTATCCTCCTATAGTATTTTTACGTCGACGACCTTGCCGTTAAAAATCTCAACGGCCTCAGCCACCAGCGGATGACTCAACGCCTCCTGTTTTAATCGGTTTTCCCTGGCACGCTTCTCTTGATTGTTCGGTGTATTGGCATTGCCTTTTGATATTTCGATGCGAACCGATCTTCCCAGAACATCTCTTATGATCTTCTCCAAAATAGCGGTATTTTTAGGTCGAAGGATCTGATTTCGGTTAAAATCGTTTCCATTGACTTTAATTTCGATACCATCTTTCGTTAATCCCTTGATGTCACACTTGCTTAAGGTGGCGGCAAGAAACGGGTACTGCTCTGAGGTCATATCAATGACCCGTTTCCATATCCGGTCGAGGTTTTCAACCGATTCATCGGATGTTATCAGGCTTTCGGTTTTTTCCGAAGGGGCGGAATATTCCCGCAGATCTGAAACAGAAGGCCTGTTGTCTGAATCAGGTGTTTTTTTTTCTTTCGGTTTGTCAGTTACCATACCCGTCATCCCGATTCTTGCCTGTAAATCATCCAGCCTTTCAACGAGTGTTTCAAGCGGCAGCGCCGGTTTGATCTGGCACATACGGATAAATGCCAGTTCAAATACCAATTTAGGCTGGTTTGACAGGCGGATGGTGGGCTCCTCGTTCAACAGGAGATGAAACATCTGGTTCAGGTAAGTAAACGCCACATCGGAAACCTGTTCTTTAATCGACTCGATCTCATGGGTTGGAAGATCCACCAGTCTTTCCAGCTGCTTTCCCATTTTAACCACGCAAAGGTTCCTGAAATGCTCCACAAGATCGGTATGCAGTTTCTTCAAATCAAATCCGCGATCATAGACATGATCCAAAAGCGCAAGTACGGTGGGAAGCTCTCTCGTCAAAACCGCATCTGAAATGTCAAAAATGGTTTTTCGGTCGATCACCCCTATCAACTCAATGACATCTTCTGCGTTGACAGCCCCTTCGCAACACGCAAAAATCTGGTCAAGCAGGCTCAATGCATCCCGCATGCTTCCGGAAGCCTCCCGGGCAATAAGCCAAAGGCTTTCGGCTGCAACTTCAATCTTTTCTTGCGTAGAGATCCATTCCAGTTGGTTTTGAATGGACTCGATATCGATCCGGCGGAACTCATGTCGCTGGCATCTGGAGAGAATGGTTATCGGTATCTTATGCGGCTCTGTGGTGGCAAACATGAACAAAACATGAGAAGGCGGTTCTTCCAGTGTTTTGAGCAGTGCATTGAAGGCTGCAATACTGAGCATGTGTACTTCATCAATAATGTATATTTTATATGGGCTGTGGGCCGGCATGTATTTGATGTTCTCACGCAGCTCCCGAACCTGATCCACACTGTTGTTTGAAGCACCGTCGATCTCATATACATCCACGGCACTACCGTTTTTGATTTCCTTGCAGGATCGGCATTGATCGCAAGGTGTCGAGGTGGGTGCGTTCTTACAGTTCAAGGCCTTGGCCAAGATTCTGGCAACCGTTGTTTTTCCGGTTCCCCGGGGACCGGAAAATAAAATGGCATGGGCGACACGGTCGGATGAAATGGCATTTGCCAGCGTGCGGGTAATATGATCCTGTTTGACCACCTGGTCAAAGGTTTGGGGGCGATATTTTCTAGCCAGAACCAGATAGGACACGATGACAATTCCT
>CAYSUA010000665.1:0-3576 GCA_964433795.1 uncultured Desulfobacteraceae bacterium
ACCATAAAGGTAAAACGGAGATTTGATTTGACCCCAATTCCTATTCGGATTTACAGAGATGATTGAGAGAGAGGAGAAAAAGAAATAATTAAAGGCCAGAGGATGATTGTAGGGCCTATATTTGTAATGAGCCGTCTACCTATTCATTTTCAGACTCAATTTGCTTCAGTATTTGTTCGATGTATCCTTCAATATCTGTGTGGTTTTTTTTCATGATCACAAAAGTTGTGTTTGAATCGATGTCGCCATATCTGTGAATGGCCATGTTTCGATATCCAACGGCTTTCTTCATGTTTTCCAATGTCGTTTCATCGATCAGGCCGTTTTCAAATAAGATTTGAAATACCTCCCGATTGTTTTCAGGAACTCTAAAGCCTTTCTCACTAATCACATGACGTCCGATGTTGATGCAGAGTTCTACAGCAGATACGATTGACCACTCAATAGCTTTTCGAAGTTTCTTATCGGCAAGAAATGAGGAATATTCAACGCCGGTTCCCATGCTTCGAATATCGGATAAGTGTTCTTGAATCAGGAGAGCCATTTTCTTAATAATTTCATTCACTGCTTTTCACCTTGCGCAAATTGCGTTTCATTACCTTCATGCTGAGATCCAGTTGCCGCTTGTAATCCTCGTATTCGATCATGGTCCGGACCGAGAGTTGAACACGAATGGAGCTGTCTCCTTCGATCAGTATCTTGCCGTGTTTTAGGATGTGATGGCGGAGAAGGGGATCTGCTGTATTAAAACAGATAAGGTCGATCTTTCGTGAAGTCAGTCCTTCCATTTCCGCCATGTACTTCAGAAACGTCATCCCCTCACGTTCAGCGGAATATTGTTTGAACATGACGGCAATATCAAGGTCGCTGGTTGACCGGAGTGTGTCTTTAGCCGCTGAACCGAAAAGATAAAGCGTCGCAATAGCCGCCTCTTTTTCGAAATAAACTGCTACCTTATCGATGTCTGCTCGGAGGTGTTCTTTCCTGGTTATAAAGGGTTTCATTTAATGGGAATTATATTCGGTTCGGCAGCATTGTCAAGGAAACACAGTTTCACTATCTCTCAGCCCTGACCGCGCGGCCGTATCTATTCCGATACCATAGGCGTCCGGTGCGTGTTTTGGACCGGCTGACCTAGAACGAAAAATTAAAAATTCAAATGCTACCCTCGATCCCCCGTTTCGTGTTTTTTTACGTACGAATTTTGACCTGACGTTTTCATTATTGACAGAATTTAGAATGAAGTTTATACTTCAGAGTATCTACTTTAAAAGGGAGCCACATAATGAAAGCAACTACTAAAGATATGAGATTTTCACCGAAGAGTTTGCTCGATGCCGCTTCCAGGGGGGAGGAGGTTGTCATTACCTATCGTGGTAAACCTTGTGCCAAAATGGTACCCTTAGAAAAAAGAAAAGAAAAAGACATTAAAGAACATCCGCTCTTTGGGATATGGCGAGAGCACAAAAAATCAGAGGATGTCCATTCGTATGTTAGAAACCTGAGAAAAAGCAGGTTCTAATGCTGGTCGATACCGATGTGATGATATGGTATATGCGAGGAAACCGACAGGCATTAAGGAAACTTTCGGTTTTAGAGCGGTTTTCTATATCGGTGATCACTTACATGGAATTGGTGCAGGGACTTCGAAACAAGGCTGAACTCAATACGTTAAGGAACTTTTTAAAAGACAATAAAGTGGATATGCTTTATATAAATGAAGAAATTTCAACAAAAGCAATGTTCCTAATAGAACAGCATTATCTGAGTCACTCCTTGAATCTTGCAGATGCTTTAATCGGTTCTACGGCGGTAATATATGGAATTCCGCTGTTTACAGGAAATACAAAACATTACAAAGCAATAGATAATATTATATTGAAATCATTTCGACCCTAAAGAAAACCATCCCATGCCGAATGCCTTATCCGCGCTCTTAGCTTTTTACCAATTACCAACCTTAATAGTGATATTGTGCTTGTATGAAATCGATTCTGTCATACCCTACTGAATGAACAAACAAGCGCTCTATAGTGATTCGAAGAGACCTTTAATGGGAGTCCTCATCTTTTTCGCAGGTTTTCATTATAAAAATCTCCATAAAGGTCAAACGGAGACCTGACCCCCTGTATAGTATCTCTTCTGTGGCACTAAGCAAATCGGTAACGCGGGGGGCTGCTTTGGCTAAAGCAAACAATTATACATTAACCGATTGATCAAGTTAATAAGTTAGGTCCCCTATGCCTACGACATAAACCATCCGTTGCTCTTGCGTAATTCGACGAAACCTTAAATGGGAGCCCCCATCCTTTTCAAAGGTTTTGATTACAAAAATCACCACAAAGGTCAAACGGAGACTTGACCCCCAGTCTGACCCCCAGTCCACTTTTGAAGCATCGTTTTGATCATTTGATAAACCTAATAGTAAGTTGACTGACACATATTTTATGGGTATTATAATACACAAATAAATCACCGGAAAGGATAAAACAATGAGTTCAAATACGGTTCGTTTGAATATCACACTACCAAAGGGATTGATCCAAACCCTTAACGATATGATCGGCCCCCGAGAGCGCAGTCGATTTATCACAGAGGCTTTAGAAATGCGGATCGAACAACAGAAGAAGGAAGAATTGAATAGATTGCTGGAGGAGGGGTATCGGGCAACTAAAAGAGAAAGCCTCGCCTTTGCGCAAGAATTTGAAGCAGCTGACTTGGAGGGATGGGATGAATATTAAAAGGGGGGAGATATTTCTTGCAGCACTGGATCCCGTTGTTGGGAAAGAGATTTCAAAAACAAGGCCTGTGTTAATACTTTCCAATGATAAAAACAATCAATTTTCAGGAACCGTTACGATACTACCGATAACTTCTAAAAATACTGATAAAATATATCCTTTTGAAGTGTCGATGAAAAAGGGGTCAGGAAATCTCCCTAAAAATTCCAAAGTGAAAGCTGATCAAATTCGAACTCTTGATAAATCACGGATGATAAAATTCATTGGCATGCTTGAAGAAAAAAAGATCAAGGAAGTTGAGCAAGCCATAAAAATTCATCTGGATCTTTCCTAATTGATGCCTGTAGCATCGCCCAATAACTTGTTGTTCACCTGAATGATAGATTTGAGTTTTAATGAGAACCCCCATCTTTTTCACAGGTTTTGATTACAAAAATCACTATAAAGGTCAAACGGAGATTTACCCCGTTAAATGTGCTTTGCACCCTCATGCAGTGAGGATTTAACAGGGTGAATCCCGTTAAATGCTTAGCCTATTTAACCGGGGCCTGCCCCCCGGTCTTTGTGTCTTTAGATAATAGAACCGAATCTCTATTTAATACGAAAAACAACTCCGATGTCGTCGCCTTGAACATCGCGGTCTCTTCGTAAATTGCTATCCCGTTTGCGGTTTGATCCAAAAGAATAGAATATCACCAGCTTCTTTTTTTTATAGTAATATACCCAGTAAGGATTGTTCCAGGGATCCAAGAAATAGCCTTTTCTGTCATTTCGAACCTCACCTTTTCTTGGATCGCCCGGGGTCTGTTTGCCTTCCAAAAAGAGCGAATCTTTC
>CAYSUA010000666.1:0-3573 GCA_964433795.1 uncultured Desulfobacteraceae bacterium
ACTGGGAATGGTGAACCACTACCTCATGAAGATCGGCATCCTCTCGGGTCCTTTTTACTGGGCATCCGATCCTGTTTGGGCAAAATGGATCATTACCTTTGTCGCTTCCTGGACATTCTGGCCGTTTATGTTTCTGATCATCTTATCATCCCTGCAAACGATTCCGAACAGCTATTATGAGCTTGCAGAGGTATACGGGGCGGGACTCTGGAAGCGTTTCTGGGTGGTGACCCTGCCCCATATCAAAGGCGCCATCCTGACGGCGGTGATCATTCGCGTGGTCTGGAACCTGGCCAAAATCGATCAACCCTTCCAGCTCACCGGCGGCGGTCCGGGTTACGAAACCAGTGTGCTCAGCATATTGGCATATCGGTTTGCCTTTTTGTCGGGAAACTTCGGTATGGCCTTTACAGTGGGTATTTTCCTGGTACTGTTGACGACGCTCATGATTTTACCGTTCGTCAAGCGGTTTCAGGCCCAGATGACACAAAGCAGCAGATAAGGAGACATGATAAATGCCGACGACCTCGGATCGTACGACCCTGGGGCATAAGGTACTGGGCTATATTGCCCTGTTTTTTGTGCTCGGTTTGGTGCTCATACCGTATACTTACGTGGGGCTTTCCGCCTTCAAGTCTCCCATGGAGATGTTCGAGGTCAAGTGGCTGCCCGATGAGTGGAGCCTTGATGCGTGGAAGTACGTCCTTTTCGATCTCAAGTTTCAGAATTACCTTTTCAACAGCTTTCTTGCCGGACTGGGGGCGGCAGTCATTGCGATTATCGTGGCGGTGCCGGGTGCATATGTCTTCGGGCGGAAGAAATTTCGCGGAAAAGAAGGTTTTTTCTATTTGATCACCCTTGCCATGCTCTTTCCCTTCATGCTGCTGGTGGTACCCCTGACCATCATCTGGATCAAGATCGGACTCTTCGATACCATGGCCGGTCTGTGGATCGCCTATCAGGTGTTCATCATTCCATTCGGTATCTGGATCCTTCGCGGCTTTTTTGCGGAACTTCCCGGCTCTTTAGAAGAATGTGCAATGGTATACGGGTGCACCCAGTTTCAGGCCTTCTACCGGGTGATGCTGCCTCTGGCAAAACCGGTGATTGTCTCACTCCTTTTTCTCTCTTTTCTGATCGGCTGGAGCGATTTTCTTTTTTCCAACATGCTGACCACCGGCGACGGTCCCCGAACGGGATCGGTAATAATTTACAACTCGGCGGTCGGCGGGGAGCGCGTCGAATGGGAGTTGATGATGGTGATGACGTTGATGGCCGGTATTCCACCGGTAATTCTTTATATATTGGCCCAGCGGCAGTTGATGAAGACGTTTTCGGTGAGTCGAAAGTAACATGACTGGATGCTCGGTGCTGGATGCTCGATACGAGGATATTCGAATTGAAAGATTGAATGAATTTCAAAGCGGATAAGAATCTCTAAAATTAGATAAAACGGAATATGCCATGACACAGAATAATTCAGGTATCAGTGTAAGGAATCTGGTGAAGACGTATCAGAAGGGTACTGTTGTTGCCTGCAAGGATGTTAATCTGGAAATTGCGGAGGGAGAATTTATGGTCCTGTTGGGACCTTCCGGATGCGGCAAAACAACAACCCTTCGCTGTATTGCCGGGCTTGAACAACCCGACAATGATGACGCCATATGGATCAAAGGGAAGAATATAACGCGTCTGGCTCCGAAGGATCGAAATCTTTCCTTCATTTTCCAGGATATTATTCTTTTCCCACACCTCAATGTACGCCGCAATATCTCCTTTGGTCTCGATATGCGGAAAACATTCGATAAAGCTGAAATCAATCGCCGGGTTCAGGCGGCGACGGAACTCGTTCAACTTGAAGAATTGCTCGATCGAAAATCGAATGAACTTTCGGGGGGGCAGGCTCAGCGGGTCGCATTGGCCCGGGCGATTGTCATGGAGGCAGACGCGTTTCTAATGGATGAGCCTCTGGCCAACTTGGATGCAAAGCTGAGAGTGGAGATGAGAACCGAGATCAAGCGGATACAACGAAAGCTCACCACCGCTGCAATTTTTGTCACCCATGACCAAGAGGAAGCGCTTACGCTCGGGGACACGATCACGGTCATGGATGCCGGTGAAGTCCAACAAGTGGGATCTCCTTATGAAATCTACCACGATCCGACCAACCTTTTTGTGGGAACCTTTATCGGTTCGCCGCCGCTTAACGTTTATACCTGTTCTCTCCAGACGGAAGACTCCAAAATCGTTATTAAGACCGATTTTTTCAAACTACCGCTCCCAGAGGGTGTGATACAAAAGGCGGCTCAGAATCCCAATAACCTGACCGTCGGCATCCGACCGGAGTACGTCATGGTCGGTGCTGAACAGGAAGGTTCTATTCCCGCCCGGGTAACCTTAATCGAGCCCCTTGGCAGCCGAACATTGATTTTTCTTGAAAGTGACGGGTTCGAAATTCAAGCCGTCAAGCAAGGTGAAGCTGTAGTCAAGGAAGGGGAAAATGTTCATGTGACATTCATCATGAACCGAGCCTATTTGTTCGATCAAGGCGGGGATCGAATGTGATTGTCGCCTACGCCCTTCAGACCATCGATTAAATTCATACGATTACAGCTTTCTATTTTGAGATCGGGAGATGAAAACATGATGACCCATCGAGAAAGAATGATTAGCGTTGCCAAAGGGGAAATGGTAGACAAGATTCCTTATGTTCCTAGAATAGATCTTTGGTACAATGCGAATTCCCATGCCGGAACACTTCCCGAAAAACATAAGGGTCGAACCATGGATGAGATCACTCGGGCCGAAGGCTGGGCCATGCATAAGTTGGTTCCGGAGATGCTCAGTTTTGACAAACCCGAAGATATTATTCATCGGGGACTCGGCCTCTACGATCTGAAGGAATGGACCTATACCTACAAATTCCCCTCCGATGTCGATATGAAAGTAGAAGGTGACGAAACCCAGATGCGTGTGGAGTACCATACCCCGGTGGGTATGGTCAGTGTAGCCCACGGCCTGACCGATGAAATGAAGAAGTCGGGTGCAACCATTGCATGGATCCAGGAACATGCCATTAAGGGGCCGGAAGACTACCGGGTGCTTGCCCATATTTTCGGAAACATGACATTTGAACCCTCTTATGATCGCTACATTCAATATGAGGAAAGCATCGGAGAGGACGGCCTGGCTTGTGATCAGAGCATCGGGCTTTCTGCCGGATCCCCGATGCACTATATCCAAAAGATTTTAATCGATGCCACCGAATTCTTCCTTCACTACAAAGACCATCAGAAAGAGATGCAGGTATTGGTAGAGGCCCTGGATCATTGCTATGACCAATTCATCCCCATCATTGCCGAGTCACCTTCGGAAGCAGTGTTGTGGGATTCCAATGTGGACAGCATGATCACATATCCGGCATATCTTGAAAGAGATCTTTTACCCTGGTGGCAGAAAGCCAATGATATTTTTCACAAAAGGGGCAAACTCGTCATCATTCATCCGGATGGGGAGAATGAAAAGCTGATGGATCTGCTCGCAGATTCCGGTGTAGATATCTGCGAGGCGGTC
>CAYSUA010000667.1:0-3565 GCA_964433795.1 uncultured Desulfobacteraceae bacterium
TTATCCGGGTTAGGGTTTTCCACATTCCTTACATCGACCGTCCGCTCCGATAACACCGATACAGGCAGGATCGCTGCAAAGTTTCCGATTTGCCCAGTCTTCATCCGTCCCCGATTCTTCGTCATCATGCGTTTCCGTTTCTTCATATTCTTCTACTTGATCTTCTACGATTTCATCGGTTTCGGTTTCGAATTCAGATTCAGGTTCTGCGAACGGGCTGTCTTCAAATGCTTCGCCTTCATAAGATTTTCCGCATTCCCTGCATCGACCATCGCGTCCGATGACACCGATACAGGCGGGATCGCTGCAAAGTTTGCGGCTTTCCCAATAGAGCTCAGATTTGGTTTTGTTTCCTTCGTTATCCATTTCGAATCCTCTGTGCTGTTGGTGCTTCATTTTAGTCACGTCATTTCGATTAAGGGATTGTATATCCTTCCCCGATCGAGCCAAATTGGTAGCGCATGTATGTCTTAGGTCATGTAAACGTAATTTGTCAACTACCGGCTTGCCGTATAGCCCAGCCTTTTTAAATATCTTATTCCATGCTTTTTGAACACTTTTATATCTGGATCCGGTATGTTCATTTTTAAATCCGAGATTTGATCCAACAGGAATCAATAGAGGGATTTGATTTGATCACACACTAATTGATTTTCATGTAAAGTATACCTACATGCTTTAAATACTCCAAGTGAGTATGACTTTCGAACAAAAACCATGATCGATTCGGATAGGTCGGGGTATTGATGGACAGAGGATTGTCTATGAATCCGTGGAGTTCAGATTGGAATCTTAATATTGCGGAATGTTATGATTCGTCATGTCAGTTGTAACACATCAAAGGCGTATGTTTCAGAAAGATACGAATAATATTACTCCCGCTGGTTAGATTGGGCATGCACTATATTGTGATGTCAGGGCTTGAAAAAAGCCCTCAGTACAAATCATAACCCTTTCAGATATTAAACGCGTATCCGTCTCAGTGCCGTCAAAACGCATTGTACTGTCTATAGATCTATTTTCAACTGGGTACCGGTTATTTCAAAATCCGTATGATGTTCAATATTACCAGCAGCGCAACACCCACGTCTGCGAATACCGCATTGAATCTTTTCAGATACCTCGCGTTTTGAGTTCGACTATTCAATTATCCTTCCACCAAATAGATTGTATTTTTGACTACCAGACCAATTTGTTTAAAAATCCCAGTTTGGCCGTTATTAAAGTCAATTTCCCGGCTATCATCAGTATCCCTAAAAATACCAATATCACGCCGCTGATTTTTTGAACGAGGCCCATATGTTTTTTCATTTTTGAAAAAAGCTTGAAAAATCCCTTCATGGCCACTGTGGTTAACAAAAAAGGAATTCCCAAGCCAGCGGAATAGACCATCAACAGCATCACTCCCTTACCCACTGTATCCATGGTGGCTGCATAGGTCAATATGGCGGCAAGAATAGGCCCAACGCACGGTGTCCAGCCAAAGGCAAATGCCGCTCCAAGCAGCGGGGCTTTAAACGGACCCAGCTTTTCCGCCTGCAGGTCAATCAGCCTTGTGGTCAGCATGAAACCGAATTTAAATAGCCCCATTTGCTGAAGCCCGAAGATTATTATGACCACACCGGCGATATTTACTAGTAACGGCAGCCTCTGGACTAAAAACTCACCCAGCCAGGTCGCCGATGCTCCCAAAACCACAAAAACAACAGAAAAACCCAGCACGAACATGACGGAGTTGAGCATGGCTGAAGCCATTTTTTTGTCTTTCCATCCACTTTCCGTCATATGATCAATGGAAAGGCCGGACACAAATGCGATATATCCCGGGATAAGCGGCAGCACACAGGGGGACAGAAATGACAGAAGCCCGGCTGCAAATACAATTAGTATTGATAATTCCTGTTCCATATTTAATAATTTTCGTTAATTTCGGATTCTACTAATTCTTGTAATTGTTTGTAACCAAAGCTGGGAAGTGGCTTCCCATTTACAAAAAATCCAGGTGTTTTCCTGACATTGAGAGTTTTAGCATCTGCAAGATCCTGTTTAATAAGTTTTGCAATTTCAGGGTCATTCATATCATTTCTAATTTTTTCTAAATCGAGCCCCGCATATGGAAGAAACTTCCATATTAATTTAGGTTGTGGATTGTGATGGCTTGCCCAGTCGCTTTGGGTTTTATACATAACCTCCAAAGTCTCCCAATATTTCCCTTGTTTTCTTGCCGCTTCAAGAATTTTGACAAAATAATCTGAACCATCATGAAAGGGGGCATATCTGACGACCAGTTTGATTTTACCCGGGTTGACTGCCATCAATTTCTTAACGAATGGGTGAAAACTGCTACAGGTTTCACACGCAGGATCTGAAAATTCTACAAGATAGACTTTTGCATCATCACTGCCAAGCGTTTGTGAATGTTCTCTAACAAATGTTGAAGCGTTTTCCCGGGCCATAAATCCATATTTCTTTGCTTGCTGGTTTTTGTAAACATAAACTCCAAGTACGAACAAAAGAATTAGAAAGCCACTTGAAATTAATACTATATATTGTCTTTTCATTTAGAAAGCCTCCTCTTTAATATAAATAGTAATGCTACTATAGTCGAAAATGATATCAGTGAAAGCATTGGAATTGTCAAAAAACCAAACAAGTCCAGGTAGGTCTCTGAACACGAAACGCCTTGGCTGCAGGGTTGTATGCTTTCAGGAATGAATCCGGAATACAGAAGGTAATGATAAAATGCGAAACCCAATCCAGCTAAAGCTATAGGAAGGGCATACTTGATAATGCTTTTATCAAAAGGAAAGAGCCCTGTTAAGAAAATTAAAACCAGGGGGAACATGAATATTCTTTGATACCAGCACAAAGTACAGGGAGAAAATTCCATTATTTCACTGAAAAACAAGCTCCCCAGTGTAGAGGCACTGGTTATAATCCAGCATATAAAAATGATATTCCAATTTGAATTGGACGCTTGATCTGAATTAGTCATCTTTGCGATTTTCCTTATATGATCAACCATATCTGCCCTGAACTGAGCAGTAACCGGCGCGTTTCACTAGGGATCGCTAATTTCTCTGAATTAAATTTCGAAAATAACGAATAGCGCCAGAGGTAGCCCAGTCCCTTGGGCCTATAACTTTTTCTGCAATAATCCCATCCTTATCAATGATAAAGCTTTCAGGGACACCGGTTGTCTGATAGAGACTTTTTATGACTCCTTTGGTGTCTATAAGCGCAGGGAAACTAAGCTTGTGTTTTTTCATAAAAGGGATCACTGTTTTGGCTCCCGATACATCAATACTGACCGCTAAGATTTCAATGGACGGCATCTCTTCCACACAAGGGGGACACCATGTGGCCCAGATGTTGAGGAGAACCACCTTTCCCCTGTAATCAGTCAGACTGGCCGTTTTGCCGTCAAGGCCAGGCATGGTGAAATTTGGGGCAGGCACACCTTTCACAAGTCGGGGCTTTCCGGATAGGTTGAAAGAAGAATCTTTGGTTTGAAGCAAGACTATGATTCCAACGCCGATAATAATCAGACAGATTAACAATATGG
>CAYSUA010000668.1:0-3560 GCA_964433795.1 uncultured Desulfobacteraceae bacterium
GCGGGAGCCTGCATCGCCCACCGCGACATGGCCCTCAACGTTGAGCTGAAAGAATAGATATGCGCTGAGTGAAAAACTGCGTGAAAATGAAAAAGAATCAAACCGAGATTTGACCCCCAAGAATGGGCAGGGTCGCAACTGAAGGAGGAACGGCTTATGACCAGCCAGGTCGAGATCAACAATATGGCATTGTTCTGCGATTTCGAGAATATCGCTCTGGGCGTGAGGGACGCCAAGTATGCAAAGTTCGACATCCAGAAAGTGCTCGAACGCCTGCTGCTCAAGGGCAGCATCGTCGTCAAGAAGGCATACTGCGATTGGGAGCGCTACAAGGAGTTTAAGGGGGTCATGCACGAGGCTGCCTTCGAGTTGATCGAAATCCCCCATGTACGTCAGTCGGGCAAGAATTCGGCCGACATCCGCATGGTGGTCGATGCCCTGGACCTGTGCTACACCAAGAGCCACGTGGAGACCTTTGTCATTATTAGCGGGGACTCGGATTTTTCGCCTTTGGTGAGCAAGCTGCGCGAAAACAACAAGGTGGTCATCGGCTGCGGGGTGAAAAATTCCTCCTCGGACCTGTTGATATCCAACTGCGACGAGTTCATCTATTACGACGACCTGGTTCGGGAGGAAGAGACCAAAAAGAAAAAAAGCAAAAAAATAGCCACAAAACCGAGTCCGGGCCCGGCGCCCAAGAAGGGGGTCCGTAAAACCGAGGAAGACAAAAAACAAACGGCCGTCGACCTGATCATCGAAACCATCGAGGCGCTGATCGCCGAGCGCGGTGAAGAGGACAAGATCTGGGGTTCGATGGTCAAACAGGCCCTGAAGCGGCGCAAGCCCGGCTTCAACGAATCCTATTACGGCTTTCGGACCTTCAGCCAACTGTTGGAAGACGGGCAGCGCCGCGGTCTGCTGGAGCTGGAAAGGGACGAACGATCCGGCGGCTATATCATCCAATTGCCGGCCCACGATGACTGACCCGGTAAAAAGCTACGCGCCGCTACCCTCGCGATTGAACCGCTTGGGGCCCAGGGCGTCCGCAATAATTTTTCCTTGACAATTTTTTCCTCCTGGTGTTTGAGATAAATGAACTGACCTGATTTTTTGGCCAAACAATTCATTAAAATCTTTGCTTCGCAATATTTCCGGATAACATCTTCACAACGCCCTCCGGCAGTTAACGAAGTTCAGAATCAAATCCTTCTGGTTAAATAAAATAAACGATGGCATTTAGTCTCAAATTTTGGATAGGAATCATTTTATTAATTACCAATCAACCTGTTGGTTGGGGGGCTATGTTTATAGGCAATACCATATCTTTTAATAAGCAGGATGCACTTTATTCCCTCATAGGTATAGGGACATACGCTTTTAGCTGGGGAATGTTAGGATTGGGTCTGTTTATGGTAGGTCCGGAAGGGATCAAATATTCTCGCAGTTTGATCAAGAAATTATGGAACTTCTGCACACACCTTTTCGATTAATCATAGAAAAAAATTCGCATCGTAATTGTTAATTATTCTAATTCTACAGTTATAATTAAAATCCGACCATAGTGCTCTTTGCAAGCTTGCTTCTGACTGCTTACCGCCGAAGCAACGTTGCAGCATATCTTTACCAGACCACAAGCAATGTGAGGACTGAATATGACCCGTGAAAATGCAATCTCCCGTGCCGAAAAAATGTTTGATGACGGTTCCTTTTTTAATCTTTTGAACCAACGGGTGACCCATACCACAGAGAGCCAGAACGAAGAACGTATTGATGAACTGAGGGATTATCTGACCTGTGAAATGGGTCCCTATTTAGAAGGGATGGGATTTACATATGAAGTTTTGGAAAACCCGGTTGTTTCCAGATTGCCCTTTCTTATCGGACAACGGATCGAGGCCGATGATGCTCCCACACTGTTAACCTACGGCCATGGGGATACCGTGCTCGCCATGACCGAACGGTGGCAGGATGGACTGAACCCCTGGCGGTTAACAATGAAAGGGGAGCGATGGTACGGAAGGGGCGCTGCAGACAACAAAGGGCAGCATAGCATAAACCTGGCCGCTTTAAATTGTGTCCTGCATGAAAGGGGGCGGTTGGGATTCAATGCGAAGGTTCTCATCGAGATGGGTGAAGAGATGGGATCGCCTGGTTTGCGAGAGATCTGTAACCGGGAAAAGAAAATGCTCGCGGCGGATGTTTTGATTGCTTCAGACGGGCCGAGGATCGATCCCCAGAAACCGACTATCTTCGGCGGGAGTAGAGCAGTGTTTAACTTCGATCTTAGCCTCACGCTCCGGGAGGGCGGTCACCATTCGGGAAATTGGGGTGGATTGCTGGCCAATCCGGGAGTTATTCTGGCTCATGCCATTGCCTCAATGATTGACACGCGTGGTCGGGTTTTGGTGGACGGGCTCACGCCTGAAAAAATCCCCGATTCTGTCCGAAAAGCCCTGGCCGAGCTGGAGGTTACCGGACGAAAGGGGCCGGAGATCGATCCTCAATGGGGTGAACCGGGGCTCAGTCCGGCCGAGAAGGTGTATGGATGGAATACCCTCGAGGTATTGGCTTTTGAGTGCGGAAATCCTGCCGCCCCGGCACACGCCATTCCGGCCAGCGCATGGGCACGCTGTCACATCCGGTACGTTGCCGACTCGGATCCGGAAGAATTTCACGCTGCCGTTCAGAGGCATCTGGCCGCACACGGCTTTGATAGGGTCAAAGTTACCCCGGTGAAACGCAGTTTGTTCAAAGCCACTCGAATGGATCCCGAAGACCCGTGGATTAAGTGGGTTGTCTCCTCCGTTGAATGTTCCACGAATCAGAGACCGGCATTTTTGCCCAACCTTGGTGGATCATTACCCAACGATATTTTTCAAACGGTTTTGGGTCTGCCGACTATTTGGATCCCACACTCTTATGGTGGTTGCTCACAACATGCACCGAATGAGCACCTTCTTTCCCCACTTGCCAAAGACGGCCTTCGAATGATGACCGGCATTTTCTGGGACCTGGCAGAAAACTCCCCTGCCGGAAAGTGATATCCCAAATGGTGCAAGCAGGAATAAAATCAGAATAGAATAAATTTAGTTAACACGATATTTTTCTAAAACTTTCTCGTCAAGTTCAATTCCTAATCCCGGGGTATCGTTTAAATGCAAGGATCCATCTTTGAAAACCATTGTGTGGCGAACTAAATCCCGGGCTAAGGGCGATAGCGAACGCGTGTATTCGGTGAGTGGCCGGCTATTGGCGGCTGCCCATTGTGTCGTTGCTGCCAACAAAACACCGGTACCATAAGCATGGGGCACCACCCGGGCACCTGTATTCCGGGTCACTGCCTTTATACGCTGCACGCCCGTAATGCCCCCAACACGGCCTAGGTCCGGTTGAATAATTTGGACCTGTCCAATCTTTGCCAAATCTTCAAACTCTTCGGTAAGCGTCATCAGTTCCCCGGCGGCAATCGGTATTGATGACTTTCCGGAAACTTCCTTGTATCCGAATGTGTCATATGGCTTCAGCGGTTCTTCCAACCAGGAAACGTGATATTTCTTAAA
>CAYSUA010000669.1:0-3550 GCA_964433795.1 uncultured Desulfobacteraceae bacterium
GTGGGGCAGTGAAGGTATTGCAGGTATATAAAGACTATTTTCCTCCGGTACGTGGGGGAATTGAGGGCCATATTAACCTTTTGGCAAACGGCCTAAAGGAAAATGGCGTTGATGTTGAAGTGCTTGTGTCAAACACATCCAGTCGTCTCGAAAAAGAAAATATCGATGGAATTCCGATTACGAAAGTTCCTCAAATAGGAAGGTATGCTTCAGCTTCTTTGAACATGAATTTTTCGTATTGGATTAACAAATTAGGAGAGAAAGCTGACATACTTCATTTTCATTTTCCCAATCCTACGGCTGAAATATCTTATCTGGTCTCGGGGTTAAACAGAAAAATTGTTGTTACCTATCATAGTGATATCATTCGGCAGGCCAGACTATTAAAAATATATTCTCCCTTTTTAAAGCAGTTTCTTAAAAAAGCTGATGATATTATAATCACGTCTCCCAATTATCTCGAAACCTCTCCTTATTTGGCGGATTTCAAATCGAAGTCCACATTAGTGCCTTTCGGGATTAATTTATCCGAATTTGATTCAAATTTTTTAGAGGAAAAGAAAATTGAAAATATTCGAAATCAGTATGAACATTCCATAATTCTTTTTATTGGTAAGTTTCGATATTACAAAGGTCTGCATGTTCTTCTTAAATCAATGAAAACTATAGAAGGTAAGCTTTTATTGATTGGAAGCGGACCATTGGAGGCTGATCTTAAAAGACAAGTTAGAAAACTCAATCTCGGTCACAAGATATTTTTTTTGGGAGAACTAACCGATTCAGAAAAGATCAATTATCTTCATGCGTGCGACGTGTTTGTTTTGCCATCGATATACAGGAGCGAAGCTTTCGGAATTGTCCAATTAGAAGCCATGGCCTGCTCAAAACCTGTTGTTTGTACAGAATTGGGAACCGGGACGTCCTTTGTGAATCAACATGAGAAAACCGGATTGGTTGTCAAACCAAACGATCATGATGCTCTTTCCCAATCAATCAATCATATTTTAAGAAACCCGGATATAAAAGATAGATACGGAAAAGCGGGTTATGAGCGTGTAAGCAATTATTTTTCACAAGAAAGAATGGTACATGAAGTAATTTCGGTGTACGAAAAGAATTTAAGTGCTGTCTCCATACCTCTGCCTGTCGTTAGTCGTTCAAAGCTGCCGCCAATAACTGTTACTGATGATCGAGTTCAATCTCAAAAAATTAAAGTACTTCGTATTATTTCAAGATTGAACATCGGAGGTCCGGCTATCCATGCCTATCTGCTAACCAAAAATCTTGATAGTAGCAGATTTGAATCCTTACTTGTTACTGGAAGATTATCCAGTACTGAAGGGGATATGAGTTTTCTATTCGATTCACTTGAAAAAAAGCCGATTTTCGTTGATGCTCTCCAACGAGAATTAAGCCCGACAAAGGATCTTGTCGCTTTTATTGAGTTATTGAAAATTCTTTACAGAGAAAAGCCGGATATCGTTCATACCCACACGACAAAAGCGGGGGCCAGTACACGATTTGCTGTTTTTCTGTATGGCTTATTGACGCAGAGAAAAATAAAAACCATTCATACGTTCCATGGGCGTGTGTTCACCGGCTATTTTAATCGATTCATATCTTTTATAATCGTCTGGATCGAACGCTTTTTAATGAGGATCACAGATGTTATTATTGCCATAAGCCCGTCTCAATATCATGAACTGACAAAAACATACCGGATTGCACCAGCACATAAAGTCGAAACCAAAGAACTCGGGTTTAATTTGAAGCTCTTCCTAGATAATGTACAGGAAAAGGGGAAATTTAGAGAAAGTCTCAATATTGATAATGATGTAATTCTCATCGGAATCATCGGACGGTTGGTTCCGATCAAGAACCATAAGATGTTTCTAAGGTTCGCAAAATATTTCATAATTAAAAACCCCGATATTAAAGTGAAATTTGTAGTAGTCGGTGACGGTGAATTAAGAGATGATCTTCAGGAGTTCGCTTATAAGCTCGAGCTCGATGAATATGTTACATTTTGCGGATGGATAAAAGATGTTTCATTAGTATACTCGGATCTGGATATTCTCGCATTAACTTCTTTGAATGAAGGAACGCCTGTGTCCATTATCGAAGCCATGGCATCATCGGTGCCGGTTATTGCCACCAACGCCGGGGGTGTGGTTGACCTTTTAGGACCACCACTTGAACGATCCAATGGCTTTAGTATTTGTGAACGCGGGATACTGTGTAAAAAAGACGACCCTGTTGGATTTTCTCATGGACTTTCGTATTTGATCAATCTGAACTCCACCGAAGAAAAGATACTGCTTTCAAGAGCTTGTGAATTTGTGAAAAGCAAATACAGACAAGAAAGATTAATTAAAGATATCGAGGTGTTATATACCAAACTGATGCAGGAAACCCATCGATAGCAGATAGGTTGAGCGGTTCAGAGTTCAACGTTCTGGGTTGGAAGAGTCTTAACGGAGTGTATCGATGGTATCCTAATTCTATTAAATCGATCAGTATAGAAATAAGGATCATCTCCAAAAGAGTTGGAGTCATTTAAAATGAGTAAACAATTGATCCCTAATGGCTGTGATTGAAAATATATATGTTAGCCGCAGACACACACAGACATACGCAGACAATAAAGATTTTTTGCCTGGGCGACTTGCCCAGGCAAAAGCTTCAAATGCCTTTCAGGCATAAGCTTAATTATTATCGCGAAGCGATTGACTGTTTTTGCCTCCGCAAGTCGCGGAGGGAAAAGATCCGCGCCCGTCCGTGTGTGTCGAGCGAACAAAGTGAGCGGGCGGCTAAATAATTAGAAGATTGAACAACAATGAATCGCTATTCGTTCTTTTGTTTCCAGTAAGGATGAATCAGATCTTCAAAAATGGTCATGGCAGCAGCTGATCCTAGACCGGTGGCGGTCACGATCTGTTTGTACCCGCCTTCAACATCCCCTGCACAGTAAATGCCGGGCACATTGGTCCGGTGGAATTCATCGTGTTTTATAAAACCGTCTTCCGTCAGCTCCACGCCTAGCTTTTGGGCCAGTTCAACGGACGGTTCGTAGCCGATAGCGACGAAAACCCCGTCGGTTTTATAGGTCTGGGTTTCACCGGTCTGGGTGTTCGCCAGCAACACCTCTTCCACCCGCTCCTTGCCTCGGATCTCTTTGATCTCTGTGTTCCATAGAACCGGGATGTCGTTGTCATGAATGTTTTTGGTCAGGTATTCCTGGGCCCTCAATGCATCCCTTCGGTGTACAAGAGTTACCGGTATTCCCAAATGATGGAGGTGCAGTGTTTCGGTCACCGCACCGTTGCCGCCGCCCACCATGATCACCTTTTTATTTTTAAACAGGGGACCGTCGCAGGTGGCACAATAGCTTACACCGCGGCCGGCAAACTGCATCTCCCCCGGAACACCTAGTTTCCGGTTGCTGGCGCCGGTTGCCATCAGTATGGCTCGGGTCCGGAATCGCCGCCGTGAAGTGACAACCTCTAGGGGGTCGCCTGGATGGATATCGATGACTTCCTCTCCCTGAAAT
>CAYSUA010000670.1:0-3543 GCA_964433795.1 uncultured Desulfobacteraceae bacterium
ATAGAGAGCCAGGATTCGGTTTGAGATAAAGTAAACATCCGGAATCTCATGACTGATCAAAACGGCTGTGAATCCGAATGTTCGCTGATATTCGGCAATCATCCCGAGGATCGCATTCTTCCGGATGGGATCCTGGCCGGTCGTCGGCTCGTCAAAGAGAACAATCTCCGGATCGGTAACCAGTGCCCGGCTGAGTGCCACGCGTTTCTGCATCCCCCCGGATATCTCCGATGGATATTTGTGAATGACTTCGGTCAGTTCCGATTGATCAATGCGGGCCATCACTTTTTCATCGATTTCTCTTTTGCTCATTTTTGTGGTCTGCTTGAGCGGAAGCGCCACATTTTCAAAAACCGTCATGGAGTCGAACAGGGCATTGTTCTGGAACATGTAACTGATCTTATCGGTATAGGCATTCCATCCTTTCTTGTCCATGCTCCCGATATCTTCGCCGTTAAACATGATCCGGCCTTCATCCGGTTTCAACAATCCGATAATGTGTTTGAGCAGCACACTTTTACCCGTTCCGCTTTTACCGATGATCGTCGTGACCTGGCCTTCATAGATCTTCAGGTTGACCCCGTCGAGAATGGTCCGATCACCAAACCGCTTGGTAACATTCTGAAATTCAATGAGTAGTTTTTCCATAGTCCTCTTTGTCTATAGTAAGAACGCGGTTACAACATAATCGGACACCAAGATCAAAACACACGACACCACCACCGCCGATGTCGTGGAAAGTCCGACCGCCTTTGCGCCGTAACTGTCTTTTCGCATATGAGCAAAATACCCTTGAAAACAGCAAACCGTAGACACCAGGACAGCAAACACAATGGCTTTGACAAATCCACCGGTAATATCCTGCATCTCGATACTCGATTCCACCCGATAAAAGTAAGTGCCGGCATCGAGTCCCAACATTGCCACGCCGGTAATGTATCCGCCAAAAATACCGATAAGGTCGAAAAGGGCTGTGAGCAGCGGAAAACTAATGATGGAAGCCGCTATCCTAGGGCTGATCAGAAACCGGATCGGATCAATGCGCATGGTGGACAAGGCGTCGATTTGCTCGGAGATTCGCTGAATACCGATCTCGGTGGTCATGGAGGACCCGGCTCTGGCGGTAATCATGATGGCTGTCATCACCGGGCCGAGTTCCCGGACCAGGGAAAGGGAAACCGCAGAACCCAGCACACCGGCTGATCCGAACTTGATCAGGGTATAATATAGCTGCAGGCCCAGAACCATACCGGTGAAAAGCCCCACCAGCATGACAATGTTGGCAGACCGGGCGCCGATATAATACACCTGCTGGATGATCGACGGGATCTGCCTGATGCGGAATATCAGAACAAATGCCTGCAGAAAAAAAATAGCGGCAGCACCGAATTCATCGATACTCCGGAGCGCCGATCTGCCGGCTGCATTGATGGGAGACATGATGGATATTTTCTGCTTCACTGGGGTTCCTTTCCGCTTACTCCACCACCGGTGTGTTAATGGCTATCTCAAATTTCAGGGTGGCTTCTATTTTATTCTCCAGTTGATAATACCGCATCATCTTTTTCTGTGGCAAAATCTTTTTGAATTTATCAACATACGACTTCTTCAGAGCAATTCCTTTTTCTTCCAGGGCAAGATACTCGCCTAACATTTTACCTGCCTCATCATCCGATAACACCCCTAGTTTGCTTGCATAGATTACGAGAAGATTGAAATTGCCCTGTGAAAGTTTTTTCAAATCTTTCTGAAATGCTTCAAATACCGGCCAGAATGCACTGCTCTCCTCATTGGTGAGGTCGATTACCTGAGAGAAAAGGATCTGTTTTTCATTCTGCAAGGCCAACCATATCAGGTCGAACTGCTCGGAGTCAGCAAAAATGGGTACGGCTTCGGATTCCTTAGCACCATCCGGAATGCAAGCGCCAAAAACAGAGAACCCCACGGCTTCACCGGCAATGGAGAGAACCATTTTCCCGGTCTCTGTCATGATGGCAATGCTCCACCCCATCTCTTTTTGCACACCCTGGAGAATCAGTTTGCCCACATGGGTTTCCATATTTTTTATTTCAGTGGTTCTTACCAGCCCGTTTGGTAATGTTCCGGTGATCGCTTTTTTCTTAAAATCGATTCTAATAAACTGGGGCAGGTTGATGCTTTCCGCCAAACCCCTCTGGCATGCGATCCCTTCATCACATTCAAAAGTTTCGATAACAGCACAAATCACCGGCTGCGATCCGTCAAACGTTCCGGCCATCGCTGTTAAAGGCATGAAGACCATAGCCGCAAGAACTAAGCGTATGAGTTTTGTATATTTCACGGGAACCTCCTCGTTATCTGTTATCAATTCTAAATTCGAAAATCCAAAAGCCCAAATCGAAAATCACTTGACCGTGTATCCTTTCCCATCCAGACACGCCCCGTACGCCCGGTTGTATTCGTTACGCCTATGCTGATATTCATTGGCCTGCTGCTGCGCCCATTGCTGCTCAGCTTGTTGCTGCTGACGCTGCTGGCTGCGTCTCCTCGTACCGCCGATCAGTCCACCTCCAACGGCTCCGATGGCAGCCCCTTTACCGGCATTGCCTGAAAGCGACCCGATGGCGAGCCCGGCCAAAGCACCACCGGCAGCCCCTCGCACCCCACTAGCGGACGATTGCTGCTGCTGTGGCGGCGGTGAAGAGGCTGTTGGCTGCTGCATGGGGTCGAACCCGGTCTGATTTCTGGCCCAGGAATAACATGCATGTTTATCCTTTTCCATCTGCTCATTGCTTTGCCCATTCTTAGGAAAAACGTATAAATCCTGTGCTATCACAGGCAATGCGATAAACCCGAATAGGACTAAAAGAATCGCAATTTTAATTGTTCGTTTCATAAGACTCCTCCTTTCACTTAACTGCCTGAAAGTATTCATTATAATAGCAAGACAATTTAATCCCGATTTCAGCCGTATCTTGTTGCAGTTTGCTTCGCTTTCCACCGATTTCACTATATCCAAAGGAGGCTAACAAGGCAACCACAAACCCTATTCCTAAAACAGTAATCGACGCTTCAGCGGGATGGCAGCTTGAGCTGAATCCCCCTCCCTGTCCGCCTGGAGGATCAGGGGTTCAGCTCAAAAACTCTGAGAACTCAGGGAACTCTGTGAGAGATTAATTATTTTCTTATCGTTGCGCCCCACCAGCCTCTCCAATGTGAGCGTGAAGGTGATGTTCCCCTCATTTTCTAAAGGCTTTTCCCAAATTCTCCACATTCTGTTTCATAACATCCAGAAAATCCCCTTTATCCGGCACATTTCCGCAGGGATCGAACACCAGGCTTTGGATTCCGATTGTTTTCAATTTCTCGACCGATTCTTTCAAGGGTTCCCCTTCCCAGATCATCCACTTGGCCGGATGGGCCCTAATAAGTTTTTGAAGATCGATCCACTGCCCGTCGTTTGGAACCTCATCCGGCTCCCAGTGAACGCTTTCCATTTGGATTCCATACCTTCCGGCAAAATAGTCATAGACGGGATGGGATCCGATGAACAACTTTGCCTGA
>CAYSUA010000671.1:0-3529 GCA_964433795.1 uncultured Desulfobacteraceae bacterium
CCTACATTTTCCTCGTGGCTTCGGGTTCGGGGCTTTGCATTATCAACGCGTTGGGGTCGGTGTTCGGCATGCACCGATATGAGATGATGGCAAAAAGGATGGCCTTTCTCTCCCTAACAACCATTGTGTTCGGTATGCTCTGTATCGTACTGCACCTGGGCCCTCCGGCGCGCATGCCCATATACAACGCCCTGTCACCCAATTTCCGTTCGGCCATCTCTTGGATGGGCGCTCTGTATTCCGTCTATCTGGCTGTTGTGGCAGTGGAGTTATGGCTGCTCACCCGGGATGATTTGCTCAATATGTCAGAGAGATACAACGGCAAGATTAAATTCATCCTCCAACTCCTGACGCTTGAAAAGGTTCGGGGTTCCCGCATCGGTGAGCTGATGGAGGATCCAAGGCTTCTGAGACTGATCGGCACCCTGGCATTTGTTTCTGGCGCCTCTGCTTTGTCCATGCTGGGATCGGTGTTTGCCCACTCGGAATCTCGCATACTCTGGTACGGACCCTACTACCCGATCTATTTTCTCGTATCGGCGGTCTTCAGCGGTTACGCATTTCTGATAGTGGTTACCATCGTTGCGTATCGTGTCCAGGGAGATGAAATGCTGCCGGAGGTTCAATCGCTGATCTTTGAAATGGCCCAGGTGCTGGCAGTGATTTTGGCGGGCGGTTGCGTTCTTATGGTATACCGTGTCATCAGCGAGTTATACAGCCCGCTTGGTAGAGAACCGGTCATGCTACTACTAATCGGACCGTTCAGTCTGGTCTTCTGGATTTTTGAAGTCGGATTGATGAGCCTTTTACCGATTTTTACGCTCATGTGGTCGGTATGGAAAAAACATCTGTGGGGGGTGTTTGTCGGCGCTTCGATGGTCCTGGTGGGTACCTATGTCATGAGATATGAGTTTGTTGTTGCCGGACAGGTTTTTCCAAACATCAAACAGGGACTTTCGTCGTACTGGCCGACCGCCATGGAGCTCTTTATTGTCTGCGGTGTTGTCGCAGCCTTTTTATTTAGTTATACTCTGGGGGAAATATTTCTGTCTTTAAAGGAGAAAAAACCCTCCCATGCAGCATGAGCAGAAATACAAGGATTTAAATATTTAAAGAATGAAAATAGGGGTTGGTCTATGAAATCAGACATATGGTTGAAACTATTGTTGGCTGTAATGTTTATTGCAAGCCTGGTTGGTTGTGGATCTGACAATGCCAAGCTCGACATCCAGGAGATCTTGTCCAAGCCGAAGACCTTTGTTGGCTCCGACGAGTGCAAGTTTTGCCACCTGGAACATTACGATTCCTGGACGAATACGCTTCACAGTCGAACGATCATGGACGTGACTGAAAACAGGGATGCCCTGATCGCTGAGATGGACAAAGAAGTCATTCGAGCTGATTTGAAGCTAATTGAAAAAGATCTTCAGGTGCCTATTGAGGATATTTATATACCGAAACCCGAGGAGGTCAAATACACCATCGGCATGCAGTGGAAACAGGGATTTCTGATCGAAAAGAACGGCGAACTATATGTGGCCCCGGTTCAGTATAATGCAAAAACTGAACAATGGATCAATTATCATGAAGAAGACTGGAATCAGAGGCCCTGGAACCAGTATTGCGTAGGGTGTCACGCCACAGGAGTCGATTTGGAGAAGAACACGTTCTCGGAAGCCAGCGTGGGCTGCGAAGCCTGCCACGGCCCGGGCTCTCACCATGTGGCATTGCCGGAAACCGCGGTATTCGACAAACGGACAACCATCGTCAATCCGTCTCACCTGCCGGCGGGATTTCGGACCCAGATCTGCGGGTCCTGTCACGGCAGCGGCAAGTCGACTAAAAAGGAAGATATAGAATGGCCCGTGGGATACCAGCCCGGCAGAGCCCTGGGGGTGTACTTTAGATCAGACCGATTCGGGGATGGGCATATTAAAGATGTCTATGCTGAAAATTTCGGGAAGGGCCACCACCAGCAGTATCAGAGTTGGAAACTTTCCACCCATGCCAACGAGGGTGTGACATGCACATCCTGTCACTATGTGCATCAACTGGGGGTGCCGCCGACCCAATTTCAAACCAAAGGATCCGGCTCTCAACAGTGTTTGATGTGTCATCAGGTGATTAACCAGAACATGGCTCATTCGATCCATTCGTTTGCCAACTGCATCGGATGTCATATGCCGAGAATCGCAAAGAGCGAGGAATCCGGAGACAATCACTCCCATGCATTTGTGGCGCTGTTGCCGAAAGATACACTCAAAAATCCGAAAATACCCAACTCATGCCAGACCTGTCATAAGCACAAGGATGATGATCTGGCGGCTTTGCAAAACGTGTACGACAGTATAACCAAGAAAACCTTGCTGCGGGTCCATCAAACACCTCAGAGGTGGTAAATGATCACGTATTTTCCAGGTTTGAAACCAACACTCCTCCCCCATCGGTTGCTTAAAGTGGCAGCGACCGTACTCGTCCTGTTTGCGATAGTTTTTTCAGGATCCGTACCGGTTCGTGCCCAGAAAGAGGTTACCTCAGGAGGATACCGATATACGCTTCGAGAAAAAAGCAAAGCACGCTATGAACGGTATGAAGCCAAGCCCCGACTCTATCTCCCGTTTGTGAAGAAACCGAGAACCCAAATCGACTTTATCACCCTGGCTCCAACCGCAGAGAAGGTCCGGTTCAGAAAATATCTGGCCGATTCCCATGTAGGGCTTCGATTTTACCACAGCAGGACATGCGTCAGCTGCCATCCACAGCAGGCCAGGAGTATGCACTCGGTGAGGGCTAAAATTACCTGCAGGCAGTGTCATGGGGACGAGCCGATTCCCGGCAACAGCCACTACGGTGCTCCCATGCATCCCAGAAAGCGGTATGCGTTTGTCTGCGCCAAATGCCACAAAGGATCCAGTCCGTCTTTTGCCACCTACCGGATCCATGAGCCGAATCCTTTATCCTTTGAGACACAAAAAACGTTTCCGATACTCTATTACACGTTTTGGTTTATGGTGGTCCTTGCGGTGGGAACCTTTGCCGCCTTTATTCCTCATACATTGTCGTGGGGGCTGAGGGAGTTTCTACCACCAAATTTTCGATTGGAAATCAGGCGTTATTTGCCCGGAAAGAAAAAGAACAATGCCGCAGATTAGACGATTTACACCCATGCAACGGGTATTTCATCTCACCCTGATGTTGACGTTTGCCATCCAGTCGGCAACCGGACTGGCCCGCATGTATGTGGGGACCGGGTGGGGAGAGCGATTGGCCGGTCTGTTCGGCGGCTATATCGTCACCCTGATTATTCATAAATGGGTGGGGATTTTTATGCTGCTCGCTTTTGCCGTTCATATCGTTTATATTTTGGCAACGAGAAATTGGCGGAAACTGCCGGCTAGTGTCTACGGACCGGATTCCCTAATCCCCCGGCTGGAAGATATCGGGCAATCGATCCGACATGTGGGCTGGATTTTAGGACTTAACGGTTTGCCGCGGTTCGACCGGTGGGCATACTGGGAGAAATTCGATT
>CAYSUA010000672.1:0-3523 GCA_964433795.1 uncultured Desulfobacteraceae bacterium
CCTCGCCCCCGACGTGCCTGGCACCGAACCGGCCCTCGCCCTGTTCGTCCACCCCACGTTCGCCACGGCCGAGGATCCAGACTGGCCCGCAGGCGACCGGGATCCCATCGTCGATGCCTTCCCGGCCCAGGCCCGCACCTTGCGGCGCCTCTCCGCGGTGGCCGCGCTCCTGGATGCCCTTTCCCCAAATGTGCGACGCATCTAAAAAACGAACGACATCGTCTTTGATGGAGAGCACCACCGGATGATCTGCTTTTCCGGTGACAACGATATGATCAAAACCGGTCCGTTTCAACTCGGGTGCAAAGTGTCCGCCCACGTTGGCGGATCCAGTTCCGCCGGTGAGAACGTTTTTGCAGTCGATGCTCATTCGACACGAAGCCGGAGCGATGGTTCCCACAAGTGGTCCGGCACCGAAAACCAGAATGTTTTCGGGAGACAGGGGATCGATCCCTACAGGCAGCTCTTTAATAAGAATATACTGGTTGACTCCCTGCGATCCGATAAACGCTTTGTATTCAGCCGTCAAGGAAATTCTATAGGTTTGCTCGGTTAGGTTTACCCTGAGGATTCGTCCCGACCAGCCATAAGATTGCTCCATAATTGCACCGCCTTAATCCTTGTATTCATCGATCAATTCGGCTTCGGAAGCCGTATGGAAAGTCAATACCACCCAGTCTTCCGTTCCGGCGACGGGCTGATGCCAGATATTCTCTTGAAGTGATCCCCAACGCAGTTCAAGTGGTCCGTCCATGTCGCTCCGCAGAGAAACCGTAAATGGCTCCGGATCATCAAATACTCTGATTTTTCCCGTTCCCTCGAGCGAAAGCACTCGCTGACGGCTGTTCGGGTGGCATTCGGTTCTGGATTCTAAACCGGCGCGCAAAGCAAAAACCCGACAGGACCCGATCTCGGACGGGAGGTTGTCGCCAAAAACAGATAGCGACACCTGGACAGCTGCGGTCAATCGCTCAGGATCTGCATCGAGCATCGCTTTTGTCTCAAAGACAGCCTTAACGATGACAAACCGTGCCTTTTCGCTGTACAGGAGGACCTCGATCTTTCTCAAGAATTCCTGTTCGCGTTGGTCCATTCGTCTGTCCTTGTTTCTTGTTTCCAGTTTTACCGTAATATCACAACGCTGCTCAAGGTCCCACCCAGCAGCGAGCTGAACTGTTCCTCGATCAATCCCTTCGCACCGCGCACGGCGTCTTCGCCCATTGATTCAACGAGCTCGCAGACAAACACGAACCGTTTTGACCCGCCTGTGATTTTGCCTTTATCCGCCTGCCTCCAAAGGAAATGCCGGGTCAAAATATCAGCGTCGTCAGCATATACGATTTCACCCACAACCGTCTCCTCCGGCTTTCCGCCCCCAAGCGGCGTAAACGGTTCCGGCTGTTCACACACCCGCAGGCAAAGAGAACCGTTCAGCTGGTCGAGGTCGTATGCACCAAAGGGCAGCACCAGTTCCATTGAAATGGCGTTATAGGTATCCACTACCGGATTGATGGAAAACGGTGAATCGCTTTTGGTTGTCCGCTTTGCGATCGCCTCAATGGAGGAAGGACATTTCTTTAAAGGGACGCCTGCCCCGCGGAGCGCCTCGCGCCACTTTAGGATGTGAGGATGTGCTTTATGGCCGCCGTGTTCTCGCACGGCGGTACCGAGTTTTTCCCAGCTGGATGTGAGGCAGCCGGATATGAGTTGGGTCTGTATTGTTCCTACCTCGAGAAACCCCGCTATGACAACAAGCCCGGGAATCTTTTTTGCGACCTCGTCTGAAATATGCAGCGGCTCGATCATATCCTCTCCTCACTTTTTAATCCCTACTGTGTATTATTTTTTTGTGGCTATGCACAAAACCAAAGTTGCTTAAAGGGATCGGCTTTGGAGATGATCCGATTCGTGCTCATTTCTAGATCATCGCCAGCTCATCGAATGATCAACCAGATGCCCACCAATAGAATCGCCATGCCAAACAGTCTTGACATTTCAAGTGGTCGGGCTGCCGCCCCCAATATACCGAAATGATCTAGCAGGGCACCCACGATAAATTGCGAGGCAACAATAATCGTAAAAGCGGTTACGAGCCCCAGCCGGGGAGCACTGTAACCGATGGCGCCCACGATGATCAATCCCAGAATGCCGGTTGAAAAAGCGTACCAGGGTACACCCTGCCAGGCACCCAGGTTTCCACCGCGCTGCAGCAGCATGATGACGGCAATCAGCAGGCCGCCGCTGCCATAGGTTAAGAAAACACCCTCGATTGTCCCAATGCCCTTATCCAGCAAACCCATGAGCTGGGCTTGCAGGGCTATGGCAATTCCCCCGATCACCGCGATGACGATTAACAGTGCAAAGCTACCCATTGATGCTGTCCTTTCCAATTTTTTCACCTCAAACATGACCGGTCGGTATTAAAGCGAACCGAGTTTTCCTCAATTCAGTTATGCAGAAACCTTAAGTCAAGACCTGCAGCTTTGGAGATAACCCAATTCGCGGACGTGTGAAACTCGTGCATAAGAGAGCGTAACACCGAACAGGGCTTCGAGATAAACAAAACATCTCGGGAAATAAAATAGTTAGGGTCTATTGCAGCTCCTTCATGCTGTTCGGTGTAACGCTCACTAATATACTCAGACAGTCACACGCGCACCAATCGGCTCACCTCCAAAGCCTATTCCTGTAAACAACTTGGACTTTGTGCATAACCGCGTTCATCAATTAGAATGAGTTTTTAACTTTCTTATTATATTCCATATGAAAATGGAATTGTTGTGATGTCTCGGTTAATTCCTTCATGAGTTTGTGTTTCTCTTCTTCTGATTTACACTGTTTTATTTTTTCCTTTAGTATTTCCATTTCCTTTTTAAGTCTCACTTCTTCAGGAATGTAACCGGAATCTTTCATCATTTGATATGCTATGCGAAGATGCTCGGGCACACCATAATATTTGCTCAGATCAATCGGCTTGCCTTTTCCCGGAAGATTGTCAAATTCTCCTTCAGCCATGGCCTTTCTAATCCTTGCTTCAACCAAACCCTCTTGCTTCTTTGCGGATTCTTTTTCTTTCTCATCAGTTAGATTTTCATATTTTGCTTTTGCACTTTCTTTTGAAAGGGGTTTGTCAAATTTTGATTCATTTGATTTGTCTTCCCGTTTGTTTTTCATGATATTTTTCTTTTGATTGATATGTTCGTTACGTCTTCTTTCGTTTTCGCCGGTCTTGTCATCTGTTCTTTTGGCCTCGGCTTTGCTTAATCCTTCAAATTCGACTCGATATTTTCGAGATCTTTCTGCTCGGTTCCTGAGGGGAGGATGAGCCAGATGCGCTGAAGGCTCACGGGTGAACCCTTGCGTAGAGCGTTTCCCAAGATCCTTCCAGCACGTTCCACCGCCAAATCGCCGTGTGCCGTTCCCAGCAATGGAAGCGCTATGGATCGCACCTTCCTTACCGAGACCTCTCGTAAAACCAGGTCAAGGGCGCTGGATATCCATTCCTCTTTCCAGGATGGCTCCA
>CAYSUA010000673.1:0-3505 GCA_964433795.1 uncultured Desulfobacteraceae bacterium
CATAAGGGTGCGTAACACCGAACAGGGCTTCGAGATAAACAAAACATCTCGGGAATTAAAATGGTTAAAAGTCTATTACAGCTCCATCATGCTGTTCGATGTAACGCTCCCTAATACACTCAGACAGTCACACGCGCACGAATCGGCTCACCTCCAAAGCCTATTCCGGTATACAACTTGGGCTTTCTGTATAACCGCATTATTATCTATCGAACCAAGAGCAATTCATCATCGCTTTTGATTCCGATATTGTTTTTGACGGCTGTCTTGATCTGCGGGAGGTCCCATGCATTACCGGTCAGGTGGTTGACAGCCGCATAATTCTGCAGAAATCGAACTCCCTGGACGTCTATGGCCACGGCGTCTCCTGATGCGAGGATGATTCCCGGATGTACGGCGAGGCCGATTGCCGGACCGCCGCTTACAAACGATACCCTGCCGTCCATGATGATCAGATCCGGTTGAATCGGCAGCGTCATTTCCACCGACCGTTGAGAGACAAACATGTTATTGTCGGTGTGCAGGAAAAAGCGGTCGTATAAGTGCGTTAAACCCACAACCAGCTTCAGGCTCATGGAAAACCCGGCCACGTAATGGGTTTTCATGGTGGGAAGATAGATTACCTTATCGAATTCCTGCAACTGTTTCGGGTACGCGATCTCATCCAGAAAATCACCGCCGATCGTAACATCTGCATACTCGCAGGTGTCCAAATCAATGAGCGGTATTTCAATTTCCGCCATTTTGGCTGACAGCCCTATGTTATCAAACACCTTTTGGGTCGGCACCCAGGGACGGCCGCAGCCTTCAGCAACGGAAATTTTGGAATAACCGTGTTCCCGGAGCAGATCGATGACTGCTCCTAAAAAGTCGAGTGCAGTGGAGCCGGGCGGAGGGTCATCGCTGTTATAATTCGGTTTAATCAGAATCCGATCCTGGGCATGAAGCGATTTATCGAAACCCCCGATTAGATCCACCGCTTTTTGAACATCGGTCTTTATGTCATTTTGAGAAACAATAAAAGACACCATGGCTTTTCCATCTCTGACATACGGATTCGATCTGCGATGGCTTAGGTTCATTTTTCCTGCGACTTTTTTTTCGTTCAACAGGGGATAATCTTTGGGTCTCATTTTACCCAAGTGGGCCTGGTATGCTTCTCTGTGAAAGTTGACTTCTTCGGGTTTGAATTCCATCTTCCGCCCTCCCTTTTGCATTAAAGTGAATGTCACAAGCCAACAGCATTTTCGTATCGATGCTGATACTCATGAATAAATTCTCAATTCTCAATATTCAATCTAACTGATTGCCACCCATCTTACTAAGCTGTCAAGAAATAAGTGCTGAAAATTCAGTACTCCCGCAATAAACCTAGAATTGGAATAAATAGTCTCTTGACATGCGTTTTCATCAATGAAAAACTTTCTCATTTGAGCACCCTCTGCATGACATTCCGGCTATAAGGAGTAGCCTTGACGGGATGTGAACCCCGATTAGGGGGGGTGTTGTGCAGATGGACAATAGATACAGAAGAAATCGAACGAGGTGATTTATGACAGCATCATCAAAACCGGAACATCAATTTATGTTGGGCAATGAAGCCATTGCCCGTTCTGCACTGGAGTCCGGGGTTCATTTTGTATCCGGTTATCCGGGGACCCCATCTTCGGAAATCATCAGAACCATCGTTAGCTATGCAGATGAAGCCAATGTACATGTCGAGTGGTCCGTGAATGAAAAGGTTGCTTGCGAAGGTGCGGCGGCAGCAGCGTTTGCCGGGTTGAATACCATGGCATGTATGAAAAATGCCGGGTTGAGTGTGGCTCTGGATTTTTTGACCCATCTCAGCATGACCGGGTTGGGAAACAACGGAGGGGCCATGGTGGCGGTGGTTTGCGACGATCCGGACGGCCACTCCAGCGGTGATGAGACCGATTCACGCTGGCAGGCCCGCTTCAGCTATGCTCCCCTTTTAGAACCGAGTTCCATTGCCGAGGCCAAGGAACTTGTTAAATGGGCCTATGAATTGTCCGGCGAATTTGACTGCCATATTATGCTGCGCAGTTATACACGATTGTCCCATGCCAGCAGCCCCATCGAACTAGGGAATATCGTTGCAAAAGAAGTTAAGGCACAAACGGACGCCACGGTATCCATCAGCCCGTATCTTGCCCGACCCACACACGCGGCTGTTCTGGAGCGACTTGCCAAAATCAAGGACCGCTTCGAGAAATCCGATTTCAATGTTTATGAAGGACCGGAGCAGCCGGATTTAATCGTTATTTGTGCCGGCAGCGGTTACCAATGCACCCGGGATGCGGTGGAAACCCTGGATCTCGAGGAAACCGTCGGCATCTTGAAGCTGGCCACCCTGTGGCCGTTTCCGAATCAACTGGTTTCGGATACCCTCAATCGTGCAGACCGTTTTCTGATTGCCGAGGAAGTGGATCCATACATCGAAGTACATGTGAAGGACGCCATGGTCGATGCCCGGTTATGCGAAAAACAGATTTTCGGCAGAGAATCCGGTCACATTCCGGGTTATGGCGAAATCACACCCAATCGCGTCATCACTGCGTTGGCTGAGATAAAGGGACTGTCAATCGAAGGTCGACCGGAAGAATATCAGGCTAAACTGTCCCAGGAAGGCGATCCTCTGCTCATCGGCCGCGGTCTTGCATGGTGCCCGGGCTGCCCCCATCGGGCCACATTTTGGGCATTGGATAAAGCCATGAAGAGAGACGGGCGGGATGCCTATCTCACAGGCGATATCGGCTGCTATACCCTGGATGTATTCCCCGGCGGCAAATCTCAACAAAACCTGCTCCACGCCATGGGATCCGGATCGGGGCTGGCATCCGGGCTGGGGCAGCTGAGCCGGTTCGGGTACACGCAACCGGTGGTTGCCATGTGCGGCGATTCGACTTTCTTTCACGCGTCGATTCAGGCCATCATCAATTCAGTGACCAACGGATCGAATCTCATCCAGGTGGTTTTGGATAACGCGGCCACTGCAATGACCGGGTTTCAATCCCATCCGGGAACCGGAACCAACGCCCTGGGAAGGGAGGCGCCGAAAATCGACATCGTCACCCTGTGTCAATCTCTGGGTTGCAAAGTAACGGTAGCAGATCCTTTTGATTTACGGGGCAGTATCCGTACGATTCGTGATCTGCTGAAAGAAGATTCAGGAGTACGGGTGTTAATCATGCGGCGTCCCTGCGAACTGATTCGTATGAAAGAAGAGAAGAATAAACCCTATGAAATATCCGTGGATGCGGAGACGTGTAAGGGAGAAGAATGCCAGATCTGTACCAGCCAGTTTCGGTGCCCCGGATTGGTTCGAAATCCGGAAACCGGAAAAACGGAAATCCGAGACGACATTTGCAGCGGGTGTGGTGTCTGTGTCGATATCTGCCCGTTTAAAGCTATTGCAAGGGAGGAAGTTTGATGAAAGCGCGACAGAAACCGTTTAACATCGTTGTCTGTGGGGTTGGCGGGCAGG
>CAYSUA010000674.1:0-3499 GCA_964433795.1 uncultured Desulfobacteraceae bacterium
CGCGGCGCAAGCGCCTGCGCTGCGCGAGCGATACCACAAATCGTCAATATTCAATTTGGTTCCGGCTTTGCCGGGTTGGGCTATTTAGCGCCGCTGGACGACAAACGAATGAAACCGTATCAATACATGAATAAGCCGTTGCCGCAAGATCTTGTTCCGGCACCGGCCTAAAAGACGCGTGTCGGTGTCGGGGCAGGGTATCACCGGCAACGGCACTACCGATGGGAGGAACCATGACCACAGCCTACCGTATATGGGAAATGATGGAGCGGTCCAAGACCGGTCCCCATATTGAAGAAGATGATTTTCTGCCCAAATTGTTTACCCCCACCCTCAAAAAATTGATCAAAAAATATGAGATTAAGTTTGATCCCGAAACCCCCCTGCCTTCAGACGACGCCATGGCGGATCGAATCTGGCAGGCAGGCTGGGATCTTTTTCGGGAAGTGGGCGTTTACAATACAGATTCACATCGCATCATCCAGGTCAGCGACGAAGAGATCAAAGAAGCACTATACGTTGCTAAAGATCGGTACTGGGTGGGTGCCGGCAAAGATGCCAAGCTATGGAAACACCGGCAGGTGGAGGACACCGAACCCCCTTTTTGCATTTACAGTCCGGACATCACGGTTGACGAACACCTGCACCACTCCATGTGCGCAGCTTACCTGAAGGAACCGCTGCTGGACGGCTTCTGTGCGCCGATTCTGGAAAATGCCGTAGGTCAGCTCATCGAGTCAGGGGGCCCCACTGAACTCAACGGCTGCATCCAGCACATTTATAATATGCGCGCTGCCGCCCGGCAATTGGGGCGTCCCGGTACATTTTTCGTGGCTGTGGGCACAGCCGAACACGATTCCGGTCAGATCGCGGTTTCCGATAACGAATGGGGCGTGCGTACCACCGATTCGCGTCTCGTGGGCACGCTAACCGAATTCAAAACCGCCGATACCCTCCTCAACCGCTCGGTGCATTACGCCCAGTACGGCTGCTACACCGGGAACCTAACCGGCCCCATTTACGGCGGTTGGTGTGGCGGGTCCGAAGGCGTCGCGGTCACCCTGGTGGCCTACAGCCTCAATGGACTTTTGATCCACGGCGCCATGTTCAACCAGCATTTCCCCTTTCATCTTAACTGGGGCTCCAACACTACCCGAGAATTGTTGTGGCCTATCGCCATGGCGGGCCAGGCCATGGCGCGCAACAGCAAGCTGCTTTATACCAGCAACGGCTTTGCCAATGCCGGCCCCATGACCGAGATGCTCTTTTACGAAACCGCCTGCCATGCCCTGGTAAGCACGGTCAGCGGCTGGCACCTATGGGAGATGGCCTCCACTCGCAATAAATACCGCAACCGTGCCACTCCTATGGAAGCCCGGTTGGGTGTGGAAGTAGGCCATGCCGTGGCCAACATGGGCATGAAACGCGAGCAGGCCAACGAGATCGCCCTGAAACTGCTGGCCACCTATGAGGACGAGGCCGCCACCGCTTCCATGGGCAAGGAATACCAGGAATGCTATGATGTTCAAAAAGCCCTGCCCATTCCCGAGCATTACGACATGTACCGCAGGGTGAAAGACGAAATTGCCGATATGGGTGTGGAATTTCCGTTCTAGTTCCCGATTATCACTGACTATTTAGGAGCTTCTTTATGACACCAAAAGAACGTATTCTTGCCGTACTCAACCACCAGGAACCAGACCGCATGCCCTGTTTCGGTGCTAATTCCACAGCCACTTATGATCAAATGGAAAGGGTCAACGCCTTTTGGCCGCAAGCACATAAAAAAGCAGAAGATATGGCCAGATTGGCACTGGCTGCACACTCAGTGCTCGGACTGGATGCTGTCAGGGTCCCGTTTTGCCAAACATTCGAAGCTGAAGCTTTGGGTTGCACGCTCATGGAGGGAGGAACGGAGGGTATTCCCGGAATCCAACATCCTCCGACACCATACGGGTTGGACGATATTCCTGAATTTCCGAAAGATTTTCTGCTTCGAGGACGTATTCCAGAGCTGATTAAAGCTGTCGGTTTACTCAAACATGAGCTAGGGGACGAAATACCGGTTATCGGCGGCATTATCGGTCCGTTGAGCATTGCCGCTTCGCTGTTGGACATGGTGCCCACTATGAAAGCAACCCGCAAATCACCGGAAAAACTGAAACCTTTTCTAGAAATCGGCGAAAAGGCTGGAACCACCTTGGCAATCGCGCTTGTTGAGGCCGGTGCCGATATCATTGTCTGCGAGGACATGACCGCCTCTCCCGAAATGATTGCCCCCAAAACCTATCAAGATTACGAACTGTTCTATCAAAGTAGTCAATTTCAGGCAATTTCCGTACCGAAGATTTTGCATATATGCGGGCGCATTGAGCTTATTGCACATTTGATGGCGCAAACCGGTGCCGATATTTTAAGCATAGAACCCAAAGCGGACCTGAATCTTGTGCGTGACAAATGTGGCCCGGATATCATTTTAATGGGGGGGGTGGGCACTTCGGATACCTTATTCTTAAAAGACCCTCAAACCGTTGAAAAGGAAAGTCTGAAGGCCATGGAAGGTGGCATTCAAATATTGGCACCCGGCTGCACGATTTCCCCCGGCTCACCAACAGAAAACATTCGCAAGATGGTGGAAACCGCTTCAAACAAAACCAGAGGCGAAAATCACCATGCAGAATGAAGTGTATTATCGTCAGATTAGCTGCCGAAATATTTTAGATGCACGAACCTTCATTTTATTAGCGGCTGCGTCGGATTTCATCGTGGAACTCCCAAAGGTTTCCGCCAATCCAGTCGGCACCGGCAGTTCTTAGTTCTTCTGCGGAATTATGCCCGGTGGTTACACAGAATATATTTACGCCGGCACTTTTAGCCATCTGGACGTCTGAAAGGGCATCTCCCACGTAACAACACTCCTTCGGGTTGACGGCCAAAAATTCCATGGTTTTCAGGATGGGTTCGGGAGACGGTTTGGGCGGATTCACCTCACCTGCAAAGCGTGTGGTTTTAAAACAGGCGGCTAAGTGTTTTGGAAACAGGTGTTCGAAATAGTTTCTCGCCGTATTCGACACCAGTGCAAGAACATGGGTTTTCGAAAGGGATATCAGGACGTCTTCCGCGTCAGGAATAATTATGTTTCCGGTTTCCACCATCTCAAAGTAATATTGATCTTTCAGAAATCTAATTTCTTTCCACCTTTCATCCGAAATATCTCCAAACAGCACTCTTTTTGCATCCGGTGTTGTAGAAATCAAATCCCATACATCCTGCGAAGATATTGTATAATCCAAATCCTCAGCCACTCGCAGATACGCATCCCGATGATAGGTTAAATCATCCACCAGGACGCCATTATAATCAAAGACAACGGCTTTAAACATTCACTGACCTTTCTGTCGGACCATTTATGATCGGCTGAATTTATAAAGAAACCTACTTTAGTTCTACTTTGTCACATTAGCCAGATAATGTACGAACTCATATTCAAGCTGTTTTC
>CAYSUA010000675.1:0-3498 GCA_964433795.1 uncultured Desulfobacteraceae bacterium
AATGAGTGTGAGCTGGTTGGGTGTCATCGGCCATTCACAGATGCGAAGAATCAAAAAATTTTCAATAGGACGATGGATGAACCAGGCCGGCCAATCCAGCACCCGCTTTTGGGCCAGATCCACCAACCGCTGTTTTCCTTTTCGGCCGTCTTTCGGGGTAAAAACGGGATAGTATAAAAACGGGCGATGCCATTTTGCATCCGGGTCATAATCCGATTCCGTTGAAAAGTTATAAACGGCTCCCGCATCCTCATGAACCGCGTATAAAATTAAATTTTGCAATATCAGGTGCTCTCCGCCAATATCAGCACGCTGTAAAATATTATGGGATATTTTGGCACAACCGCACCAGATCATCTCATGAGCAAAGGAATCCGATGAGATCGATATATTGATTTCTTTTTCTGCAATTTCAGACTCCAAATATCGCTTTTCAAGCGCCGGGATCATCGACTCACGGGCGCGTGTGAGTTTGTCTATGATTCTCTCGTCCAGAAGAGATGTTCCATCCATCACCAGCCACTCCGATGGCCGGCCTCCACGGATGCCGGTTTCAATGCCCTGCATGAACAGATCGGGAGTGTTTGGCATACAGGCAATTTTTACGCTTGATCCGCTCCGTTCGGCCACAGCATCCGGTACCGAAGCATCATCTTCCGGATATATGACAACAACCTGTTCTATTCCTGCTTCAGACATGAGACGCAGCTGACGTTCAAGAACTGAAATGCCGCCGGCTCGAATCAATGAAGTCAATTGAGAGCCTTTTTCCGAGCATTGTGTGGCAAATATCAATCCGGCCACGAGATTTTCCTGTCTGTTGCCTTTCCTCATTTTCACCCTCGCCCCTGGGATGACCGGTTACCGGGGTTGAAAATACGAGACAATTTCAACTTAATCCGCTGGGCAACTTCCGCTTCTTCATTTGCAAGCCCTATTTTCAAAAGCAGTATGAAATAAAGGGTCACATAAAAAACACCCGTGAAAAACTGAAGCAAAAGAGAATCGGAAGCAGGCAGTGTAAAGAATAATATTGAGGCGATTGCCAGAGAAACCGCCGAAGCGGCCATGGCTTTTAAATGGAACAAGGTAAAGGGATGTATGCGGTATAAAAATATCACTTCGGTTATTCTGGCAACGTTCATAACGAAATAAGAAATCAAAATGGCAGCCGCAGCTCCTTCCATCCCCCATCGCGGTATCAACAAAAGATTCAGGACGATACTCATGATAATGGTTCCGATGGTGTTCATGAGATTGATCAACGGCCGATCGATTAGAATGAAAAGCTCGGACACCCCAAGCACGCCATTGACCACAACGGCGCTTGTCAACAATATCAGAGCCGTATCCCCGCCTTGAAAATCCTTTCCAAATAAGGCCAATGCCGGTTTTGCAGCAAAAACAAACAACCCCAGCACTGCCAGGTTCAATATCAGGATCCATCGCGTGACATTCTGATAGTGCAATCGTATGGCTTCGCGGTTGCCCTCCTGGTAGCGACTGGAAATAACGGGGATAAAAATAGGATCGAACGATTGCCTGATTTTTTTTGCGCCGAATGCAATGCTTTGTGCGATGCCGTAAACACCCAACTGGCTGGAAGGGGCAAATCTTCCGAGCATGAACACATCAATCCGTTGGAGCAGCAGATTTAACAAATCGTAAAACCCGATGGGAGCTGCAAATTTTGCCACTTCAATCAGACCGGGGAGTTTGAAAAACTGATGAAATAATGTTTGAAATGAAAACGTTTTGCCGAAAAAATAGATGGACGAAACCGAGCCGGCAACAACGGAGCACAAAAAAGCCAGGGACAATCCGGATATCCCCGGTGAAATATAATAAAAAACCACAGCCGCGATCATCAACACCAGCGGTTCAACCAGGCTTTTCGTATATACTTCATACTTCATGATTCGAACGGAACGGGTGGTAAACAGCAATATGGCAGAGACCATCCAGAAAAACATTCCGATGCTCATGGTTTTTAACGGGGTAAGCAGTTCATCCTGTTGATAAAATCGGTGCGCTATAAAATCGGCCAGAACATTGATCCCGACCACCATCAACAGGGTTGCCCCAAAGCCGATGATCAATGCCTGTGCAACGGATCGGTAAAACCCCGCTTCATCCTTTTCCTGGTGTTTTTTGGCTCCGATGGTCAGGATCCCTCTGTCCAGTCCGAGGATGCCCAACTTGCTCACCACATCCACCGTAGCCAGTGCCAGGATAAAAATACCGGTGACTTTGGCACCATACATTCGGCCGAGGAAAATATAAAAAGCAAAGTTCAGGCTCCGGGCCAGGACTCCCAAAAAATTGGTAAGTGCGCCACGGGCGATATCTTTTGTATCTGAAGGGTGTGAAGGGGAAGGTGCGGACATTGGCAAAATCAGTTCGGTGTGTCGGAAAACCGTGTACGAAACACTTTTTCCTTGAGACGGTCACAGGCCAGGCGGACCCCGAAGCGAAGCGGATGATTCAGGGCCATGGACTCAGAAATGATACAGTAAACACCGCAACCTTTCTGGCACTCCTTTTCGTGATCGTATTGTTTCAAGAGTTCGGGCGTAACCTTCATGATATCGATATTCGGCTCTCGCTTGGTGCTGCAAAGCCAGAATTTTCCCTTGGCGGATACGAAAATGAACTTGTAACCGGCACAGCAAACCCAATCAATGCCTCCCCCGTTGAGAAGTGCTTTCTGATAATCGAATATCGGCCCGAGGGTATGTATGTTTCTCCCTCTTCTCTTTTCACGGATCTGATGATCGATCAAGGCCTCGAGCGTTTCTCTCTCTCCTGATTCGACCCCGAATTCTCCATCTGGATCGGCATGAACCAATCGAGCCTGGGTGGAGATGTTGTTCGACAGTCCATATTCGATAACCTGCCTGGCTTCATCCAGCGATTCTTTAAACAAAACGCCCGAAATATGAAAACGGAGGCTTGAGTCTTTGAGAAGGTCGAGTTTGGGCAAGATCGATTTCAACGCTTTCCGGGTGGCGTCAACCGGTGTCATGCGGTCCACTGAAATCTGCAGTGCACCAAGCCCCGCCCGCTCCAGGTCCTGTATCAATTGTTTGTTGAGCAGAAATCCATTGGTTGACATGCTCGATTTCAGATCCAAATCCGTACAGTATTGCACGACATTAACGATATCAGGGTGTAACAGCGGTTCACCGCCCTGAAGGTTGATCCGGAGGCAACCCAGCGTCTTTACTTTCCCGATCCATAATTTCAAGTCTTTAAGGCTCGGATGCGGGATACTGTTATCGTATTCCGAGCAGTAATGACAGTTCAGGTTGCACTGCTCTGTTACGTAAATATGACAGGCCGAAAGCCTGTCATCAAAAACCCGTTTCGGCACCTTCATCCAAAGGGGAGTAAACATCGACATGTGATTTAACATCAGTAATTCACCATTCAGCCCGACACTACTACATACACGGCTTTATGACAAGGTTCGGTCTAGCTTGGAATATTGTTATGCGG
>CAYSUA010000676.1:0-3473 GCA_964433795.1 uncultured Desulfobacteraceae bacterium
CCCGATTCGAAGAGATGAAGGATCGCTACTACGCTCTTCAAGGATGGGATGTGAAAACCGGCATCCCAACATCAGCTAAACTCGATGCCCTTGGATTGAAAGACGTGATATCGACCATGGAAGAACGGCTTGCAGCGAGCATGGAGACGATGGAAGCTGAATAGAAGCCGCGTTCCTGCAATTACTCCAAACCCACAGGGGATTTTCCGAACATCCACAACCGCATATATGACAAACCTATTTGAGGAGGAAGTGCGCCATGGAATCCAATCGCGTGATCGACGCCATTAAAAGCGCTGAACTGATCGTAAACAAACTGCTGGCGATCAAACCCGGAGAAGAAGTCGTTATCGTCGGAGACCCTGAAACCGATATGGAGATGATGCACGCACTGGCAGGGGTCATCCAGGGCGCAGGGGCTGAATTCACCATTGCCATTATGCCGACGCGGTCCACGGAAAACAGCTTAAGCATGACCAAGTTTATCGATAAAGGAGTGGAAGCTGCCGATGTCTTTATCGGAATGACCGCGGCCAGTGGCGCGGCCTGCTATGCTGAGGTGCTTCGTAAATTGTGCAAAGAAAACGGTTTGCGTAAATGCTCCATGGTGTTGCGCAACCTGGATATCTGGACCAAGGGGGGTGCAACCGCCGACTATGACGAATTGATGAAAGTGGGCATTCGACTGCGGGATGTGTGGGCCAAAGGGAAAGAGATTTATCTTTCCAGTGCCAAAGGCACCGACCTGAAGGCGAAACTGGGTCAGGCGCCTCCCTTCATCGAAGCCGGGTTTGCCACTGAACCCGGAACAAGTTCCGCCTTTTCAGATGGCGAAGTGTCACTGGGTCCCAATGAAGGGACTGCCGAAGGTGTCGTGGTCATCGATGGACCCATTGCCCACATTGGACAGCCGGCAACGCCCCTACGCCTTGAATTCCAAAAAGGAAGACTGATTCATATCAGTGGCGACGAGAAGGCGGCAGCACAGCTGCAGGATATGGTTACTGCAGTTAAAGATGCAGACGCCTTTGCCGAGGTCGGCATCGGTATCAATCCCAATTGTCTGCAAACCGGCGAGTTTGAAGAGGAGAAAAAGCGACTCGGCAATGTCCACATTGCCATTGGAAAAAACACCGGCGCGTATGGTGGTACGATCGCAGCAGACATCCATCTGGATATGGTTTTTTATGACGGCACGGTGAAAACCGATACGGATACATTGCTGTTGGATGGCAAACTTCTAGTATAATTCGATTCCCGGAACAAAAGAACGGAAGAAATATGGCTGGTACTTCATCAGATGTAGTCGTTATCGGGGGCGGTATTGCCGGAGCCTCTACCGCCTATCGCCTGGCCGAAAAGGGAATGCGCGTCACCCTTCTGGAAAAAAACCGAGTGGGTGAGCAGGCCTCCGGGCGTGCCGGTGGCGGTGTTCGACAGCAGAATCGTCACCCGTCCGAACTGCCGCTGGCCATGGAAGCGATTCAGATCTGGGCCCAAATGGAGGACGAACTAGGCTGTGATGTCGGCTACCGGCGGAACGGTAACCTAAGCCTGATATTAACACACGAAGAATTCGAGACTGACTCTCGCATCATGGCCCGGGAACAGGAGATGGGTCTACCCGTAGAAATACTTTCCCCCCAGGAATTGCACCGTTTGGTGCCGGCCGTTTCTGCTGATGCCGGGATTATGGGGGGCAAATACTGTTCCACGGACGGAACGGCCAATCCGTTGCTGGTGGTGAAGGCCATTTGCCGTAAAGCCCGCAGAAAGGGAGTGGACATAAAGGAAAATGAACCGGTTCAACACATCCGCAAGGAAGACGGGAAGGTGGCGGCAGTGGTTACTGACACCGCGGAATATCGGGCCGATGTATTCGTCAATGCGGCAGGCCCCTGGGCTCGAAACGTATGCCATTTGGTGGGACTCGATTTTCCCCAAGAGGTTTTTCGCACCCCGCTTCTCATCACTCAAGCCCTGCCTCCGATTATTAGACCGTTTATATCGTGGGAAGCGCTCTATATGCGGCAGGCATTGGAGGGCAACGTCCATCTGGGACCCCACAACAAACAGCCCGTTGAAGACTTCGATCAGAGCAGTCACTTGGATGAATTTACTTATATCGGACGCCACGTCCCCGGAATCTTCCCGTTTTTAAAACATGTGAATATCATTCGAGCATTTTCCGGTCTCACCCACTGGACCCCGGATGAGATCCCGATACTGGACCGTGCGCCGACCCTGTCCAATTTCTTTCTTGCGGCCGGTTTTTCAGGGCATGGATTCTGCCTGGGGCCCGTCGTGGGAAAACTGATGGCCGAGTGGATCGTTGACGGTCACAGTTCCCTGGACCTGAAAGGCTTCAGGTGGACCCGATTCGAATCCGTTCTCTGATATGAACATTTCGAGATTCAACCGAGCATACTATTCCGAGCGGAGACTTCCCTTTTGCAGCGTAAGCAAAGGCTAATATAATCCTCATCCACCGTTTGTCTTAACTTGTCTACTTGGGGTTCAGGGGCAAAGAACGCACCGCACCTCTCGCAGGCTTTTATCTCCACCGTACGAATGGTCTGCCTGCAAAGCATCTGGTGATATCCGGTAACGCTCAGTCCATGCCTCAATTCCGCGGCATGTTCCGGACAGGTGTTGATGCATGAACCACAGCAAATGCATTGACCCAAGGCATAAGTAAAAACTCTCTGTTTTCCCCTGTCATCCGTTACTAAAGCGTCGGTCGGGCAATATAATTCACACGACGCACACCCCGTGCAGGACCTCTCGGTGAGACAGACCCTGCAGAAAAGAAACGGTACCATGAGAATCATTGCCTCGACGGTCAACATGTGGATGTTTTCCATATGATCGCCGAAGAAAAACACGAATTCCATGCTGCCTTGTGACAGCAGATATCCGGTCAAAAACGGCATGGCGGTTATGGTGATAATCACATAGTCCGATACCGTGGAGTTGCGGCGAACTTCTTTCGATAGGATTCGCCGCATGATGAAATAGCCGCAAAGCAGTAACAGGAGGAGGGTCCACCTATCCATCCATACATCCGGCAGCGCAGTATAATCAAATTCAAATCCGTATCGACCCCATAAAAAAATATGCCCGCTATACCATATGGGAATCACGATCAGACCGGCATGGAAAACATAGCGCAATATGCTGTAGAAGGGTTTTCCTGCCGCAGCCATATGAAATGGAATAAATGATCGTCCGACCATTGCAAGCAGGTATCTCCATCGGAGTTCCTTGTTCTTGCTACCTTTTATTAAAGCAAAGATGAAGAAGAAAATTCTGGCAAGTAATCCGAAAACGAAAATATAACAGACCAGCTCTAACAACGTGTACTGTATGAGGTAATCTACATCCATTATTTATTCTATAATACGGATATGCACAAAGGCCAAGTTACTTACAGGAATAGGCTTTGGAGGTGAGCCGATTCGTGCGCGTGTGAC
>CAYSUA010000677.1:0-3473 GCA_964433795.1 uncultured Desulfobacteraceae bacterium
CTTCGACTTCCATTGAAAGCGAACTCTTTTCCACTTGATCGCTGTGATCCGATTCTTTCCCCTCCGGTTCCGGTACCCAATACCGTTCCTTGGCGAAGGGATAGACGGGCAGTGAACACCGCCGGGGTTTTCTACCCGGATAGAGTTTCAGCCAATCGATGTCGGCCCCCATCACCCATAACCGGGCAATCTTTCCAAAATCCCGCTTTCCAAGGACGGCTCCAAGATAGGTCTCTCCCACATCCCCTTCCAGCAACTGCTCGGTTTTTTCCCTGTCCGGTTTGGTATTTCCGACATAGTATCCGCTCAGGTCCGTTTCCCCTTCAAGATACTGCGCCAATTTATCTTTCAGGTCTTTTAAATCCGAAACGACAACCGCCAACCGCTCCTCCATGGCCTCCCGTCCCGTCTGGAGGGTGTAGGCAACATCGGACAGGTTCAAAGTTGAAAGTTCTGAGTTCAAAGCTGAATCCAAAAACTCGACTATTCTTTCAACATATTCTTTGAGGCGATCTTCATTCTTTGCAGACAAGACAATGAGTTGCGGTACAACCTTGAACCCTGAACGCTGAACGCTGAACTCTTTTTCCTGATATTCCTCAACAATCACATGCGCGTTGGTGCCACTGAATCCGAAGGAGCTTACGGCCGCTCGGCGCGCCATACCCGGCGCTATCGGCCAGTCTGTATACTCCGTGTTGACGTAAAAGGGGCTGTTTTCAAAATCGATGTGAGGGTTTGCTTTCTCGAAATGAAGCGACGGCACCAGCTTTTGGTGCCGAAGGCAGAGCAGCGCCTTGATCAGGGACGATATGCCGGCCGCCGCCAGGGTATGCCCGATATTGGTCTTAACCGCACCCACCGCACAATATCGTCGTTTGTTCGTGTAACGACCGAATGCATCGGTCAACGCCTGTATTTCGATGGGATCGCCCAGTTCGGTGCCGGTACCGTGTGTCTCCACGTACCCGATGGTTTCCGGATGGATGTCAAATCTATCGTAGACATCGCATTCCAGGGCCGTCTGGGACGGTGCGCTGGGGGCGGTGATGCCGTTGGTTCTGCCGTCCTGGTTGATTTCACTCCCCTTGATGATCCCGTGGATATGATCCCCGTCTCTTCGGGCCTCGGCCAGGGACTTGAGCAGTACGACCCCGACGGCTTCTCCGGGTACGAATCCGTCGGCCCGGTGATCAAAGGTTTTACACTTCCCATCCACAGCCGACATACCGAGACTATCGGCGAGAATATGAAACTCCCCGGTGGTCATCACCTGAGCGCCGCCGGCCAAAGCCAGGTGACTGGTTCCGGATCGGATGCTTTCGCAGGCCAGGTGGACGGCCACCAGCGATGAGGAACAGGCCGTGTTGATGGCGATACTGGGACCCTTCAGGTTCAACAGATATGAAATCCGTGCCGGGAGTATGGGGGAGGCGTTACCGGTATAGGAATAGGCTTCGGAGACGATCTTTTTCTCAGCCAGCCGGTGGCTGTAATCGACGAAATTGTATCCCACAAAAACACCGCACTTCTTACCATCGATGTTTCCGGGAGCGTATCCGGCGTCCTCCAGCGCATGCCAAGCCGCTTGCAGAAACAGCCGTTGCTGCGGGTCCATCAGTTCGGCTTCTTTTGGAGAGATGCTGAAAAAGAGCGGATCGAATTTATCGATATCGGATAAAAATCCGCCCCGCCGTCTTACCTTCGTCTCCGCTTCGCCGGCCGACGGGTTCCACCGGTCGACCGGAACCTCTCTGACCGAATCCCGGCCGTCGGTCAGATTCTTCCAGAACGTGTCCAGGTTCTCGGCATCCGGGAATCGACCGGCCATTCCGATAACCGCAATAGCCTGATGATCGGAACCTGAGGAAGTTGTCGTCACGTCCACCCGGCCTTCCGGTACGAAAGCCTCCGGCAACGTTTCCGGGCCCCAATCACCGTCGGCATGCCGCAACCGTTTCAACAGCTCGACGCCGAGGGCTGTGGGAATCTGCTCGGTTTTGATCATTTTCAGGATGTTCTTGATCATTTCATACTCTCAAGAATCTGTTGGGCGGCATCGTCGATGTTCATCTCGTCTCGTTTCAACGCTTCAACCAGATTCAGGATGAATCTATCTTCTTTGTCTTCAATGGTTTCTTCCATCATGCCGGGAGCGTCCGCTGTTTCTTTTTCGTCGGAACCGGCCGGCATCCCCGCCTGAAAACCGATGCGATCTCCGAATTCCGTATGAATGTGTTCCGAGAGTTTCCGAATGTTCGGATAATTGAACAGGTCGGTGGTCCTCAGAGAGATATTGAGCCTGTCGTTGATCCGGTTGATGATCTCAACCGCGAGAATCGAGTCGACCCCGATATCCGTATAGGAAGCGTCAAAGGTCAGGTCCTTCGGGTCGATCTGAAGGACTCCGGATACCGTTTCCTTCACCATTTTTTCTACCCTCGGGTCCTTGGTTTCAGAATCGGTTTGACGGGGGAATGGATCCGCTATGGGTGCGGTTTTTGTGTTGCTCTTTGCTTCCGGCCTTCTTATCTTCTCGACTGCTTTCCTTTGTCTCACCGCCCCGTCGCTTTCGGCAATTAGGATGTTTTGCTGTTGATCATCTTTTTTTCCATGGGATTGAATCAGACAGTCGATATTTAAAAACCCTTCCAGGCGGAGTATTCCCTCCCACAGGGATGTGCTTAATATCGGACCGTTCGGTAACCGATCCGATTCATCTTCATACCGCCACCAACCGTCCAGCAACCCGTAGGTGAGGGTCGAAAAATCATTGGCCGCCGTGGTCTCGTTCAACACCAGTAATCCATTGGCCTTTATCAATTGTTTGGCATGCCGCACGGCCTCCCTCACATTGTTTGTGGCATGCAGCACATTGGCGGCAATCACCACGTCGTATCCGCCCACCTCATACCCCTGTCCTTCCACTCCTCTTTCAATATCGAGCGTCCTGAATTCCAAAAACCGGTATTGCCCGTATGTCTTTTTCCCGTATTTGGTGAAACTTCCCGAAATGTCGGTGTAAGCGTATGTCAGCCGCGGCTCATGCCGTTTGATGGCTTCAAGCACCGGGGCGGTGGTTCCCCCCGTTCCGGCACCGATTTCGATAATCCGAACCTTCTCTCCTTGGGGCAGGTCGGCCAGTCTCTTTTCAACGTATCCGTCGACGATTCGGGCTACCTGCGCATTGAAGTAATCCGCCGCCGGATTGTTCTTGTAAATCCCCTCCACCAGGTGCTGGGAACCTTCCGGAAAGATCACGTCCGTGGCCGGTATGTTGCCGGTCAGTATGTCCGGATACCGACCGGCGCAGGTCCAGAGAAAAGCCGCATGGGCCTCGATTTCGGAATGTTCCGTTACAAGGGTCTTTCTTCTGAAATCGAGCCGGTTCAGTTCCGCTTTGAGTTGAGCCGATTCGAGTGCTGCGGTGCCTGAAAAGACATGTTCTTTGACATCGATCCATCCCGCCCGTT
>CAYSUA010000678.1:0-3473 GCA_964433795.1 uncultured Desulfobacteraceae bacterium
TACTGATGATGTATATGATGAAGAAGGTAACTTAGTATCTGCAGCAACTACTGGTGCTTTAGAAAATCTAGAAGAGAACATCACTTCTGGTCAATTAAATACTGATGACTTAGATGCACTTAACACTAGCATCACTGAAGGTATGATTGATGCTGATGACCTAGAGGCTTTAGGTCTTACCATTACTGATGAACTATTAACAGAGGCAGATTTAACTGCACTTAATCTAAATATCCAAGATGGTATGATTGATGCTGCAGATTTAAATAACCTACAAGAAGCACTAACTGAAGCTCTTACTCCTACTAAGACTGAAGAATTTGTAGTAGAGGATACAAAGGCAGGCACAATAGAAGAGATTATTGAGCCTATAAGTGAAACTGAAGAATTTGTAGTAGAGGATAGAAGAGGAACTATTACTCCTATTCCTAGAGCAGAAGGTTACGATGCTGAAGGATATGATGCTGAAGGATATGACCGAGATGGTTATGACCGAGAAGGTTTTGATGCCTTTGGGTATGATATATCTGGATATGATGCTGAAGGATATGATATATCTGGATATGATGCTGAAGGATATGACAGCACAGGATTCAACGTAGACAATCGTAATGCTAAAGGTCTTATTAATGATGAATATAATATCGATGGTAACACTAGTAGCAAAGGTCCATTAGATATCAGTGACCTGATAAGTCTATCACGTCACGTTGCTATGATAGAGCCTTTAACAGGAGACTCTCTTAAGGCAGCCGACATAAATATGGATGGTAAGGTTGACCGGTTAGATGTAGACCTTCTTGCAAACCATAATGTAGGTAAAATGTCTCTATCAGACCCTAATAATAAGTGGGTAGATGTCAACAATACTAAGATTCTAGTAGGTCCTGATGGTCTAGATGTTAGTGGCTATGGTGTAGATGACTATAATACATATGGTATGGACCTGCAGGGCTATGATGCTGATGGTTATGATATTGAGGGTTTTGATGAATATGGATATGATATATCTGGATATGATGCCTTTGGTTACAACAACCTAGGATATGATGCTGAAGGGTATGATGCTGATGGGTACAATAGAGCAGGTTTTGATGCTGAAGGATATAATACAGAAGGCTACCGTGAAGAAACCTGGAATTATAATAATGCACTAGGCAGACATATTGTAATGGAAGTTGATAGAGAGGGCTATAATAAAGCAGGTTATAAATATGATGCAGACAGTGGTAAAGCCTATGATAGAGACGGGTGGACATATGATAGCTACAACAGACCTTCTCATATGTATAACAAAGAAGGGGCAAATCAATTAGGAAACACTGTCACTGAACAGGTTGAAGCTACGCAGGTAGCTGATGGTACTGCTTCTTTAGAAGGCTCTAGTTTTGGTAGCAGGGGGGAGGCAGCAGCAGTATCTGAGTATGGTTTTGGTTCTGATGAGCACTTCGCGGCTATAGAAGAAACACAAAATAATATTACTGATAACACTGGCAGTGGCTCTGATGATACTAGCTGGGAGGATTCGGATGCAGCTACAGATATGGACCCAGCCTCAGGTTGGTCTGGTCTTGATAGTGACTTTGATTCTGTTAATAGTACCAACTCTCTTACAAATAACAATAACACTTCTAGTGGCAGCTCCTCTAGTAGTAGTAGTAAGGTTATATGTACTGCTATGAATGAAGATTATGGGTTTGGTAAGTATCGTAATGCTATTTGGCTAAAGTATGCTGCTATCAACTACAAAGATAAACCAGAGATGGAAGCAGGGTATCACGCACTATGTCTGCCTATGTTACGTATTCGTAAGAAGTGGTATGGTAAGCCTATATATGCTTGGCTTAAGCACGTAGCTAGACACAGAACAGCTGACCTTAGAGCAGAGATGTACGGTAAGAAGAGAGACAGGATTGGACAGGCTTGGAGATTTATCCTTGAGCCTTTGTGTTATTTTGTAGGAAAAAGATTAAATAAAGGAGACAAGTAATGTTAACAGAAGAAGAAAGAAGACTGGCACAACAATTGATGAGTATGAACCCAGGACTATCACCAACAGAAGCTATTGCTGCTGTTAAGAGAATGCCTGAAGGTGAGAGAGCTGGTTCTTTTGCAGGCAGACAAGGTATGCAGGCATCAAGAGCATCTAGGTTGCCGCAACAAAGACCACAAGGTATGCCACAAGGTATGTCACAAGGTATGCCACAAGGTATGCCACAAGGTTTGATGGGACAACGCCCACAACAACCTCAACGCCCACAACAACCACCTAAGAGTATGACTCAGTTGTGTATTGAGTCTGGTGGTAAGCCTGGTCCAGATGGTAAGTGTCACTACGTATTCAACTATTAGGGGGTAAATATGCCTTGTAAGTTTCCATCAGGACATCCTGACGAGAATAATAATTTTGGTAATGCAGAAGTATGTGGAAGATATGGGGGTGTCTGGGTGGACTTACCAGGCTCACAGGCTAGTAATGAGCAACTAGACTTTTTAACCAATTTCACTGGTAGCGGTGTTCTTAAAAGAGGGATGGGTGCAATACAAAAAGTTGTTCCTAAATTTACTGGAACACCCAACACTGTTCAGCAAGTACAGAAGGTGGCACAGCCAGTGGCTCAGAAAACTGAACAATTAATTGCCTCACGTCCTGCTCCCACTACTGGTTTATTTAATAAAGCTTCTGAGAAGTTAGCTGGTCAAGTACGTCAGCATCCTGTAATAGCAACTACAGCAGTGGCTGCTCCTGTAGTGTCACTTATGAGTGATGGTGGTCCAGTAACAGATAAAAAAGTAGTACAGCAACAAGTGCCTGCCTCACCTTTAGTTTCTTTTAAGGAAAGGAAAGCAAGAGACACTGCTCTTAATAAAGCCATAGAGTCAGGAAATAAAGATATGGTTGATAAGATACTTAGTACAGGCAGAGCACTTGAAGTATCTGATACTGTCACTAAAAAGACAAAAGGAGGTAGCAATCTTTTTGATTGGTCTAAAGCAGGGACTCCTGCTGCTGATTTAATAGACAAAGACACATACAAAAATGTTAAGAAGAATGAATCTTCTTTATGGGATAATATGCAATCTAAGGACTGGTGGTCTGAGCCAGTTAAGGGCGGTGCTGGTGACTGGGATAATAGATTATTCAGACTAGGTGAGATGATGTCTTATATGGGTACACCATTAAGTAAGAGAGGTGACAGTCCTTCTAAGCGTTGGACTGCAGCTAGTACTGCTTCAGCTAAGGCAGGTAGTGGTATATCTAAGGCGACTAGACAAGACTGGCGTAATATGATTGCCAATGAAGAGACTTTAATTAAGAAGTTCCTCAAAAAGAAAAAAGGTGTATTCATTGATAGCAAACCTAGCACTGAAGAATATGCAGCTGCGGCTTCTAAGGCAGCTAATTATATTATGATTGGTAACCAGTTAATCAGCGAAGAGATTCAGCCTACTCCTGAGAACATTCAGAAGAG
>CAYSUA010000679.1:0-3472 GCA_964433795.1 uncultured Desulfobacteraceae bacterium
TGACCCCTTTTGTTGCCACAATTGTTACAACAACAATATATTTTGAAAAACACAAGGCTACGAGTTTAGATAATAAGAAAATAGAATACGAACCTAAAACAAAATGAAAAGGAGCAGTCTGATGAACCTTTATTCTTTGGAAGGCAAAATCGCCTTGGTGACCGGTGCCGGACGTGGTATCGGTCGAGGAATTTCTGAAGGTCTAAGCGCCTACGGTGCAAAGGTGGTGGCCGCCGCGCGTACTCGATCCGAATTGGATGAGTTAGTTGGTAGTGTAAAAGAAAACGGCGGCGATGCTCTGGCGGTTGAGATGGACATTTCCGATCTTAAGTCGATCCGAAGAGTTGTCCAGACAGCCCTCGACCATTTCGGAAAGATCGATATTCTGGTTAACAATGCCGGAATGAATCGGAAATTCCCATTTGTGGAAGTAACCGAGGAGACGTATGATCAGATCATGTCAGTGAATTTGAAAGGGCTATTCTTCATTTCCCAAGAGGTAGCCAAGCATATGATCCCAAGACGGAAGGGGAAGATAATCAATATCGGATCACTGACCTCCGGTATGGCCTTAGGTAATGTTTCAGTCTACGCGTCAACAAAGGGTGCTGTCGGCCAGTTGACGAAATCGCAGGCTCTGGAGCTGGCGCCATTCAACATTCAGGCAAATGCAATCTGTCCGGGTTTCGTGCTGACTGCACTGACAAAGAGCCTATGGGAGCAGCCGAGGTTTGCCGAGTGGGGCAAAACCCGCATACCTGCAGGAAGGCTTGCGACACCGGAAGATATGGTCGGTACAGCGTTGTTTTTTGCTTCGGCCGCATCAGATTATGTAACCGGTCAGTTGATATATGTTGATGGTGGGGTCATGTGTGGAGAACCATGGCCGACGGACCCGCCTGCATCGTAATCTGTTCCTGATCCATTACATGATACAAGGTGCTCCATGAAGTAACAAATGATTTAAACAAACCGGCCGGAGTCGATAATTTTATAGGACGTCTGGACTGAGTATATAGAAACGTTAGTGTTCCGTGAGTGTCTCTGCATTCAGAAGAAAGAGAAACTGGAAACTCACTTGTCGGGTCGAAGCTGAAAGCGACGTGTGGGGTCGAAGCCCAAAGGGCGTAGCTCCAAGCCTGAAGGGCCCCGTTATCCCCTGCCGTTCTGCACGAACGTCCTCCAATATTTATTAGTTCTTTACCAGCGTCTCGGTTCGCGCTACGATTGACACGCTGCCCTCAGAGACGGAAGATGGGGCCAAATCATTAGAAGAGGAGATAGACCATGCCCAACGCCAAGACTGACGACGGTGAGACCCTCTATTATGAGGAGACCGGCAGTGGCACGCCAGTGATTTTCGTCCACGAGTTCGCCGGCGACTACCGCAGCTGGGAGCCGCAAGTCCGCCATTTCTGCAAGCGTTATCGTGTGATTACCTACAACGCACGTGGTTATCCGCCGTCCGGCGTTCCAGAGGACGTATCAGCCTACTCGCAAAACCGTGCGGCTGACGACATCAAATCGGTGCTTGACCATCTCCGTATCGACCTCGCGCATGTTGTCGGCCTGTCGATGGGCGGCTTCGCCGCTTTACACTTCGGCTTCCGACATCCGGAGCGAGCCCTATCTCTTTGTGTCGCGGGGTGTGGTTACGGCGCCGAACCCGGCAAGCGCGAGCTCTTCCGCGCCGAGGCGGTAGCGGTGGCCGACTTCATCAAGACTCAGGGCATGGTCGCCTTCGCCGAGAAATACGCCTACGGCCCGACGCGCGTGCAGTACGAAAACAAAGACCCGCGCGGCTTCGCCGTTTTTAAGAAGATGCTATCGGAGCACTCTGTGCTCGGATCGGCCAACACCCAGCTCGGCTGCCAGCGGGAACGGCCGTCGCTCTATGACCTCGTGGACCAGATGAAGGCACTGACCGTGCCCACCCTGGTGCTGACCGGCGATGAGGACTGGCCCTGCCTAACGCCGGGTATCCTGATGAAGCAGAGCATCCCAAGCGCGGCGCTGGCGGTGATGGCGAACTGCGGACACGGCATCAACGTAGAAGACCCGGACGAATTCAACCACCTGGTCGGTAGCTTCATCACGCACGTCGACAGCGGCCGGTGGCCGATGCGTGATCCTCGGGCGATCTCCGCCTCGATTATGGGCATGCGGTAGGGCGGGGGTCTTTAGGGACGTACGAAACTTTTCAAGTTTAATAGTTGAGTACCTCCCCTAACTTCACTCGCTGGTAAAGCCTCCGGCGGGATCGGTATGGAAAACATTACGCGGCGAAACGTGCTTTGATCCCGCCACGATCCATGGCAACATGTATGGCTTTCCGCATGGCCGGGTCGCTTGCTGGAAAATCCTCTCGGAAATGTGCCCCCCGGCTCTCCTCACGATGCATCGCCGCGTTGGCCACAGCAAGAGACGCTATCAACATTGATCGGATTTTGAGATAACCTTCCAGCCCCGCTTTAGATTCGGGGCGTGCCAGATCCAGACGCCTTTTCAAGGAGACTAAGTCGTCGATGGCTTCACTGAGCCCACTAGAATCCCGAACAATACCCACCTTGTTCCAGTTTATTGCTTTTATTCGCTTTTCAATCTCCAGGACTCGAGACTCAGCAATCGTCTCTGTGCCAAGCGGCAGCACCGTATTCAGGGCCTTGACATCCGGAAATTTTTCTCCTTGCGCACTGGCAAATAGAGCGGCTTCCGCTCCCGCAATTCGTCCATACACGAGAGGATCACTTAAGCCGTTTCCAGAGAGGCGGTTGGCCCCGTGCAAACCACCTGTAGCCTCGCCTGCTGCAAAAAGACCTGACACTGCGGTTCGGCAGCGTGTGTCGATGATGCATCCCCCCATGAAGAAATGGGCAGCGGGCGATACCTTGATCCACTGTTTTTCTATGTCGACTCCGTGATTTTGAAAAATGCGAATAAGATCAGGAAATCGAAAGGCCAGCAAATCCGAAGGAATCGGGGTCAAATCCAAATAGACAGACCCCTCGACTCCCAAGCCCTGCTGTATCTCACGGTATATGGCCTGACTGACCACATCACGGGTGGCCATTTCCATCCGCTCGGGTTCATATTTCCCCATGAATCTTTCGCCGTTTTTATCTCTCAGAACAGCCCCATCAGAAAGTGTTGGGCTATAGATGGGAATACGCGGAGAACTGCGGTGCATGCAGGGATAGAACTGCACAAACTCCATGTCGCGAAGCTCGCACCCCGCCTCTAAAGCGAGTGTATATGAATCCCCGGTCAAATCGGCTGGATTCGTATTCCTTTTATACAACATTCCCGCCCCCCCGCATGCAATAATCACCGCATGGGATTCGATATGGATAATCTCCGCTTTTTTTCGATGAAACCCGAGCGCCCCGGCGATGCATCCATCCTGGACAAGGAGTCTAAAAATAAGGACGCCATCTAAAACACGAACGGCTTTCTTTTCAATCGCATGCTTAAG
>CAYSUA010000680.1:0-3467 GCA_964433795.1 uncultured Desulfobacteraceae bacterium
TGGCACCTCCTTGACTAGGGGATTTCATGAAAGCATCAAGTTACACTCTTGACCATCCCTGTTTAACAATTAAACCGACGATCTCCAAAAGGCCCTGGTAAACCGACAGGGTAATTCCGATTAAAAAAAGCGCAATGAGAATATGTGCCAGCTCGCCCTGATATAGGGCGATGCGAATACTGTAGCCGATTCCGGCACTGGAGGCAATGAACTCGGCAACGATGGTTCCGGCCATTGCCAGCGTGGCGCTTCCGGATACAACAGTGGTCAGTTTGTGAAGATTTTCAAATGCACGGATTTTCACCTCAAGCTGCCATCGCATTTTGCCGGTCACCCGGTAAAAATGTTCGATATCGGATATCGGCTCGGACATGACTCCGATTACGGATAAAAGGAGCGGAAAATAGCAGATCATTGCAGCGATAAGGAGGCGGGTCAGCAACCCGTCTCCGAAAAGAATAAATATGATAGGCGCTAAGGCCACAATGGGGTAGGCTTGAACATTGTAGGCGGCAACCTTGATGAAGGAGCCGAACCATGTGGCTTGTCGACCGGTAACCCCCACCACAACGGCGAGAACAATGGAGATGATTTGACCCACCACGGCTACGGACAACGTATTGAGCACATTGGACAGATAAAGATGCCAGATTCCGGAAAAGGTTTGCCATATATCAGAAGGCCCCGGGATGACATAATCCGACAAGCGCAGGGAATACTTTATCAAGAGCAAAATCGAAATGCCTATAAAGTAGACAATCAGAAATTGATAGATTCTCCTATGAAGCATTCATGATCTCCAGCATTGTCATTTCCAAACGGTTTTTTTCAAGCTCCTTGCCGGTTGTTAGATTTTGTCCCTTTACCGGTATGGTTTGGGGTTCCTTATAGGCATTGCGGAATACGATAATGTCCCTGCAAAATTTAGATACTTCCACCACGTTGTGTGAAATATAAAGAAAATATGATTCAGAGAAAAGATCCTTTATTTTTAATATGATTGTTTCTCTTGTCCTCTCGTCCACATTGGCCAGGCTTTCATCCATTATGAGCAATTGAAAATCCTGGACAAGGTATCGGATGAGGTTCACCCTGTTTTGCTGCCCCAAGGAAAGCTGAGTAAACCGCGAATCCATACACTTTTGAACCCCGAAAACTTCCACCAATTCATCCTTGAGCGGTTTGCGGTCCATTGGTGTGATTTTATCCAGATGTTTGCCGACCGTGGACCATCCGGGAAGCCGCTCCATGTTATAGGAATAGAGCAGGGTGTTCACTCCGTTGTTTTTAATATCACCGGAGAAATCCTCGATATCGCCGATAATGATTTTTGCAAGAGAGGTTTTGCCGATACCCGACGGGCCGAAAAGAGAATTAAATCCCGGTTCATTCAACCGGAACGATAGGTTTTGAAACACGAAATTCTGTGTACCGGGGTATCTAAAGGTTATGTCGTGGCATTCGAAAAACATGGTTTAATATCATTCAGTTATCCGATCAAGTATACTCCATTATAATGAATTTGAAATTTATTCAATAGATTACCAATATAACACTGTAAATCCAGGATATTACCCGACTTCGATCTCCGGGCTATAAAATGCTACCCTTCAATAGAATCATCTCATCATCAGGTCAACCCTTTCCTTTAGAAGTAACCGTTCACAGGTTCAGAGTTCAGAGGTTTACCCGCCTTTGGCGGCGCCGTAGGCGACCAGGGTTCAGAGTTCAGAGGTTGTAGGTTTACCTCACAAGTTTGAACCGTTCATACGTGAGCTCTGAACATAACAAATACTGAGTTTCAGGATGTAAGGGTCATGGGAGCGGCGGAGAAAATCCTCAAGCAAATAACCGCTCATAAGATTTGGTATGGCCTTATACCATACTATTTTGGTATGATCAGTGATGATGCGAAGGATAAAAAAATGAAGGGACCAAAATTAATTAAAAAATTCAACCTGTTAAAAACCTTTATCGCCGCGGCGATCTTGCTTTCAATTTCAGGATTAGCGGGCTGCGATAATACAAAACCGATCAAAGTCGGCTTTGTGGGTTGCCTTACGGGACGGCTTTCTGAATTGGGAACAGACGGAAGAAACGGAGCCGTGCTGGCTGTTGAAAATGTAAATAAGGCGGGCGGTATTAATAATAGGGTTGTGGAGCTTATCATAAAGGATGACAAGCATGACCCAGAAGTCGCGATTCAAGTGGATAAGGAGCTCCTTGAAGATGACGTTGTTGCAATCGTTGGACATATGACAAGCGCCATGTCTACTGCTGTTGTCCCTCTGATCAATAAGGAGAAGATCCTAATGATCAGCCCCACCACCAGCACGAACAAACTGGCCGGCATGGATGATTATTTTTTTAGAGTCATGCCTGTGAGCAAATCACAATCCGATCATCTTGCCGAACATGCCATCAAAAGGTTGGGTTTAAGAAAGGTTGCCGCAGTGTACGACAAATCGAATCGTGCATATACTGAGGGTTTATATGTGAATTTTAAATCCGAATTTGAAAACATGGGCGGGAAGCTGACATCGGTGGTCACGTTTACTTCAGGTCAAGAGACTTCATATTTGAAGTTAACCCGCACCCTTATCGGTTCAAATCCTGATGGGCTATTAATCGTTGCCAGTGCGCTCGATACAGCGATGATTTGTCAACAACTCCGAAAACTTAATTCTAGTTTGCCGGTTCTATCCGTTGCCTGGGCCAAGACATCCGATTTAATCCGTAACGGTGGGCCTGCGGTTGAGGGCATAATTATCTCGATAACCTATAACGAAGACCTAAAGGATAAAAACTTTTTTACATTCAAAGAACAATTCAACGAGCGTTTCGGGAAAGACCCTGATTTTGGTGCGGTTTTCAGCTATGAAGCCACCCAAATCCTGTTGGATGCATTATCGAAGACAGATAATCAGAAAGCGTTGAAAGGCGTCATCCTAAATCAATCCGTCTATCAAGGGCTCCAAGGAGAGATCCGGATAGATAAATTCGGAGATGTTCAGCGCAAGCGGTTTTTATTCACCGTCAAGGATGGCCGGTTTGTGACGCTGGAGTAATCTATGAAATTTTCGAATAGCCTGAAAAATATATTAACCTTCAATTTTATTTTAGTGGCGATATTACCGCTCCTCATTGTCGGTATAACAACGTTGTATTTAATGACAACCAGTATGCGGCAGGAAATCTCTGATAAAAACTTTCTTCTGGCAAAATCTCTCACAGATGAAATTGAATTGTTTCTGAAAGAACCGTTGCATCTTTTAAAGCAGGTAGAAACTCTCATCGAGCAAGGGGGTATAATTCAAAGCGACCGGATAAATGCCTATCTCAACTCGCTTATAAAAAATTATGGATACTTAAATCGAATCGAAATCCTTGACCAGGCAGGCGTGGTTATTCAACTTGATAATCATATAAAGGGCTACCCGTTCCGGGGGAACGGATATTATTAAAAG
>CAYSUA010000681.1:0-3432 GCA_964433795.1 uncultured Desulfobacteraceae bacterium
TTGCTGCCGAGTTATTCATTGAGCTTTGTGTTATTCAGTCTATATGACCGCTAAATATATATAGTATCAGGCATGTACGTGAAGGTCAATTTTCAAGACACATCTTATATTCATACTCATATCATGTTACCATAACTAATAGAGATTAATTGGTAAATATGATATTGACGGCTTGACTAAAATCGAGTTTCGATTGATATAAAGACTATCGATACCCCGAGGAGGAAGTTAATGGATTGGCTTAAATGGTTAAAGGGCCATTGTCCGAAGAAAATCATGGACGCCGGACAGGCCGTGTCTAAGATTGATCGCGGAAGTCGCGTTTTTATCGGTACCGGCTGCGGAGAACCGCAGCATTTGATACGGGCCATGGTTAAGGACGAGCATCTCCAGGATATCATGGTCTACCAGATGCTTTCCTATACATTTTCCGAATTCGTCGATGACCCCTCCTTCTTGAGACGATTTTCGCTCAAACTCTTTTTCATCAGCAGCACCATGCGGAAAGCGGCCTTTGAGGGCAAAATCGATTATATCCCATCTTATCTGTCCCAGATACCGGGATTGTTTTCCAGCCATCGTATCGGCCTTGATGTGGCCCTGATACAGGTCAGTCCCCCGGACCGTTTCGGTTATTGCAGTTTGGGTGTTTCGGTGGACATTACCCGGTCAGGCATGGACAACGCCTCTTTTATCATTGCTCAGGTCAATCCCAGAATGCCCCGCACCTGGGGAGACAGCTTTGTCCATGTGGATGATATCGACTGCCTTGTACTCCATGAAGAGCCTCTGGTGGAAGCCTTGCCCCGATTCGACGACAACGAAGTTTCACGAAGGATCGGCATGTTTGTATCTCAACTGGTGGAAGACGGCGATACGCTCCAAATCGGATTCGGACACTTACCCTTCGCCATACTGCAGCATCTGGATAATAAAGCGGACCTGGGCATTCACACCCAGGTCATTACCGATGGATTTCTACCGTTGTTTGAAACGGGTGTAATTACAAATAAGAAAAAATCACTTCTTCCGGGCCGTGTCGTCACTTCATTGTGCATGGGGTCGGATAAGCTGTATCAATATGTGGATAACAACCCCATATTCTACTTTCGTTCATCAGAGTTTGTAAACAATCCCACGGAAATCGCCCGTAATGACAATCTGGTCTCAATCAGTTCGGCGCTGGAGGTGGACTTGACCGGACAGGTGTGTACGGATTCGGTCGGTTATTTATTTTATAGCGGTATCGGTGATCAGGTGGACTTTCTCAGGGGAAGTGCCATGTCCAAGGGCGGATTCTCCATCATTGCAATACCGTCCACCGCACAGAACGGTAAAGTATCACGAATCGTTTCTCATCTGAGTGAAGGCGCCGGTGTCGCCACCACGCGGGGTGATGTTAATTTTGTGGTCACGGAATACGGTATTGCAGAGCTTCAGGGCAAAGGGATTTATCAACGGGTAATGGAGATGGCGCAAATTGCCCACCCAAAATTTCGGGAGGAACTGATCGAAGTCGCTAAAGGACACCATTATATTTTTTCCGATCAACTTCCCCCCTCCCAGGAAGACCTTCTCTTTCTTGAAGGATACAAAAGCACGCTTAAATTGAAGACCGGAAAAACCATCGAATTCAGGCCGCTGCTGCCGTCCGATGAGTTTGCCTATCGAAACTTTTTTTACTCGCTTCAGGAAAAAACCATCTATTTTCGATTTTTCTACAAAATGAAAATTTTCTCACATGAAGTGATTCAAAAACAGTGGGCCAGTGTCGATTATCATCGGAATATGTCCGTCATCGGTCTTGTCCGAAAAGGCGGTCACAAGGAGATCATGGCCATCGGTTCCTATGCGGAAGCAGAAGGCCAGCGGGCTGAAGTAGCCTTTGTGGTCAGGGAAGATTTTCAAAATATGAGCATCGGTTCATACCTGTTGGATGTTTTAGAGAATATCGCCAAGGAGAATAAGTACAGTGGATTTATTGCTACGGTTCTCAGGGAGAATACCAGCATGATCCATGTATTCAAAAAGCGATATCCCAACGCGAATGTGGTCATGACCGGTGGAGGCGAAGTCACGATTCATATGGAATTCAACGACCATCAACCCCTTAATCGGGATGGATAAATTGATCCCTATTGTCATGCTTTTTATGCAACTATAGGGTTATCTCAGATGGAAGTCACCTCTCCGGAATGGAAGCGCTTGATTCAAGACGGCGCCAAAGAAATGGGAATAGATATCGGTCCGGAACAGACCGAGCAGTGCTCGCTTCATGCAGTTGAACTTCTCAGATGGGCTCGAAAAATAAACCTGACCGCGATAACCGATCCTGAGGAGATGGCCGTCAAGCATTACCTGGATTCCTTTGCGCCTGCTCCGTGGTTCCCTGAAGAAACCACCCGCCTGCTGGACATGGGAACCGGCGGCGGCTTTCCCGGCATTCCCCTAAAAATATATTTTAAAGCCATGCCGGTAACCCTCATGGACGCTTCTCGCAAAAAGACAAACTTTTTAAAACATGTGATACGAATGCTCGGTCTCGATAAGATAGAGGTCATTCAAGCGCGAGTAGAAGATATGTCTTCCCCCCGCTCTTATGACATCATTGTCAGTCGAGCAGTTTCAAACATCTCGGAATTATGTAAGATGGCAAGCCCCCTGCTGTCACCCGATGGAACGATCATCGCCTTTTTGGGCAGAGAAGAAGACGGCGGAAATCTGGATCTGGCGGATACGCTATACGACATAGAAATAAAGCCCTATGTTCTTCCATACCTGGAGTTGCACAGGGCTTTGGCGTTTATCCGAAAGCGTTAATGTGGAAGTAACCCCACCGTCGTCAAAAGCATATTTGACCTTTCGCGAAGGCCAATATCGACAAAAGACATTGCCCCTCAAAATATTAGAACGTGTCTATTGACAACCATTATATTTTATTGTATGCATTAGTACAAATTATTGCTTTTTAAATACATTATATTGTATGAATAGATACAAATGGAATATAGATTAGATAAGGATCGGCTTCTCGATATCATGGGAGAGTGGAACCGCTTCCTCAAACGTAAGGTGCACCTGATTGCCTGTGGCGGTACCGCCATGACTTTGATCGGGGTTAAACCCTCAACAAAAGATGTCGACTTCATAGCTCCCGAGGTGAGAGAGCATGATTACCTGACAAAACAATTAAAGATGCTAGGCTACAAACAGGCAACCGGCTCTGGATGGAAGCGACAAGGAGAGGGTTTCCAGTTCGACATTTATCGCGGCAACCGCATTCACACAACGGACCTGCAGAATTCTCCTCTTGAGGAGGGGAGGCACTCCATCCTGATGGAATTTTCGCATCTTTATATTGGCATCTTGAACGATTATGACTTGATATCCAGCAAGTTGATGCGAGGAACCAGAGTTGATTTCGAAGACTGT
>CAYSUA010000682.1:0-3428 GCA_964433795.1 uncultured Desulfobacteraceae bacterium
ACCCTGAAGCGGACTGCGTTTTCTCCGGTAATTTCAGAAGGAAACGATCTTGCCAACGGTTGTTATCACGTTGAATCCGGCGAAGTCATTGTACAGGGAAAATGGGGCTTGGCTATCTTCATCGGGATTATGCAGTTCACGACTCAGGCGGTCATCAAGGAAGCAAAACGACGCGGTGTAGAGGAAGGTGACGTTTTCCTGGTGAACGATCCATATTCAGGCGGTACGCATCTTATGGACATGGGCATGGTGAAACCGTTCTTTTACAATGGGGAGATGGTATTTTGGATTGCCAATAGAGGCCACTGGCCGGATATCGGCGGGAGCACACCCGGCGGTTTTGCCGCTAAATCAACGGAAATCTATCAGGACGGATTACGCATTCCGCCGGTCAAGCTGTACAAACGGGGTGAGCTGGATGAGGATGTCTTAACGATTCTCATGACAAATATTCGTGTGCCGAAAGAGCGGTACGGTGATTTCAAAGCGCACCTGGCTGCATTCGAAGTAGGGGAACGGCGGCTGACCCGATTGCTCGATCGATACGGTTTGGAAACGGTGATGGCCTGCAACGCGGAGATCAAAATCCGGTCGGAGCAGCAGATGCGTTCCTATCTTTCCGATATGCCGGACGGCGTTTATTCTTTCGAAGATTATATGGACAGCGACGGTGTGGTCAATGAGCCGTTACGGATTCATGTGGAAATGACAATAAAAGGGAGCGATGTTCATCTCGATTTTTCCAAGAGTTCTCCTCCCTGCAAGGGATCGATGAACGCGGTGATCAGCACCACACGGTCTGCCTGCTATTTGGGGTTTAAACACATCTTTCCGGATATTCCCGTAAATTCCGGATGTTTTGTTCCGATTCATATCCACGCACCAGAAAGCACGTTTCTAAACGTTCAGCCCCCGCATTCCGTGGCCGGTTGTGCCGCGGAGGTATCCCAACGCATTGCAGACGTTGTCATGGGTGCGCTTGGGCAAGCCCGGCCGGAAACGGCACAGGCCGGCATTTTCGGTACGGTAAGCAATATAGGAATCGGCGGAAATGACGAAGCAAGGGGGCCTTATGTGATTTATATGTTCAACGGCGGGGGCTACGGAGGGTTTGACGGCAATGACGGTTTGAATTACGGCAGCCCGGTTATCAGTGTCGCCCGATCGCAGCCGGCCGAGCTATACGAACAGCGCTATCCGGTACGGATGAGGCGGTTCGCCTTCCGTAACGATTCCGGGGGGCCGGGCAAATATAGGGGTGGTGTGGGGGCAGAAATCGAATTGGAGTTTTTGGGTGATGAAGCATCCATCGCATACATTCAGGATAGAGGCCGTTTCGGCCCCAAAGGCCTTGCCGGCGGTATGGACGGTGCAAAATGCGCCATTTCCATTGTTCATGGAGATGATGTTTATGTCTCGCCCCATCTTACCAAAGATTCCGGAATCGTGATGCACAAAGGCGCATTAATGAAACAGTTAACCCCCGGGGGCGGCGGCTTTGGGAATCCACTTGAACGTGATGTGGAAGCCGTTAAAGAAGATGTCCAAAACGAGTTTGTATCTCGAGAATCCGCCCGTGAGGATTATGGCGTGGTGTTCAGGGAAGATTCTCTGGAAGTGGATATGAAAAAAACAGCCGACCTTCGACGAAAGATGAAGGAGAAACCATGAAACTTCTTACCTATAATGCGGACAACGGGCCACGCGTCGCCGTCCTCACTGAAGCGGGCGTAGAGGACGTCGTCCCCGAGACTGGTGACTCCTTGACGGTAATTACAGCAGGCGGTACTCCCAAGACAACCGGCAAACCCAAACCGCTGGCTTCGGTGAAGTTGCTTGCACCCGTTGCTGAGCTCAAGCGGCCGGTTATCGCTGTGGGCCTTAACTACAAGAAGCACTCAGACGAGGGCGCCCGCAAGCATGGTCAGCGGGAAGTGGGCGTCTACCCGGAGAATCCGGTCTTCTTCTGCAAGTGGCCAGGCTCGCACAACGGACCCGAAGGGGAGATCGTTCACCACACGTTCACTCAAGAACTCGATTACGAGTGCGAGATGGTGATCGTCATCGGCAAGCAGGGCATCAACATTCCAAAGGATCGAGCCATGGACCATGTCTATGGTTATACGATCATGAACGATGTCTCGGCCCGCGATGTACAACGTCGCCACGGCCAGTGGTTCAAGGGTAAGGGTCTTGATACCTTCGGCCCCATAGGGCCCTGGATCGTCACCAAGGACGAGGCCGGCGACGGAAACAACCTCGCCGTTCAGACCCGGGTGAACGGCCAAGCCCGCCAGAGTTCCAGCACCAACGACATGATCTTCGACATTGCGACGATCATCTCGGTCCTTTCGGAGGGATTCACCCTCTGCCCGGGAGACTTGATAGCCACCGGAACACCTGAGGGTGTGGGCTTCGCCATGGATCCGTCCGGGGTTCTGAAGGCGGGCGATGTAGTGGAGTGCGAAGTCGAGAACATCGGGGTGCTGCGAAATCGCGTCGTTGCTTCGACTTCCTAAACCCTATGTGTTCACAGGTTCAAAAATCACCGTTCAGGCCGCCTTTCTTTTGTTGACCTTGCTTGTGAGCTATCAAATACTCGATGAAATCTCGTAACCCTGAATCCGTGAACAGTTTCGAAATATCAGTTTTAACCTGACATTTTACTGATAGTATTCTGCTATTTTACTATATTGCCATAATACAAAAGTAGAACTTCCAAAGATTCTAATACTATCTTCGTAGAATATACTAAAATGTTTCTATAAAAAATACGAATCAAAATAGTACGATTAACGTATGGTAGTATTCGATTTAATATGTTTATTAAATATTCCAGCTGATATTCAAAAACTAAAGCAGAAAAAAGCAAACACATCGATATAGGGTAGATAGGGTAACAAAAATGAGATGGTTTTTGGTGTTCTTGGGTGCGTTGAGTTTGGGTTCCGGAATAGTTGAAATAGCAAGTGCTTATCAAAGCTTAAATCCGCTGTGGGGCAAAGACGGATTATGGACCGGCATCGTCCTTTTCATCTTTGGTCTAATTGGGCTTTTGGGATTATGGGAGAAGTTCTGGGAAAAACCATTTTTTTGGGAGGGGGTCTGAGTAGTTAAGGAGGCTTTCCTCCGAGATCATCACAAGGCCGTCCCATTAAAGTATTCGTTAGCTGACCTTGACGGCTGTTCCGTAGACTAACAATTCAGCTGCACTGCCAATAACACTCGTCGTCATATAGCGAACATTGATTATTGCATCGGCTCCCATTTCAGAAGCCTTAGCCGTCATCCTCTCGGTAGCGGTTGTCCGAGCGCTCCCCAGCATCTCCGTATATTCTGTCAATTCACCACCAAGGATCAGCCTGGCTATGGCGGATAGGTCTTTGCCAAGCCATATGGCAAAAACCGTGTGTCCCTGGACCAGGCCG
>CAYSUA010000683.1:0-3427 GCA_964433795.1 uncultured Desulfobacteraceae bacterium
TCCCGAGATGTTTTGTTTATCTCGAAGCCCTGTTCGGTGTTACGCTCCCTTATGCGCGAGTTTCACACGTCCGCGAATTGGATTATCTTCAAAGTCGACATTGCTTAACTTGCGCTTTCAACACAACCAGATTAGATTTAAATACAACCACGAAAAGATGGAGGAAAAAGATATGCTCTCTTTAGGAAAATCAGTTCGACTCAACAGAATCCTGAATAAGAAATCCAAAAAATTGATTATCATCACCATCGATCACCCGATTACCCGCGGCATGTTTCCGGAATTGGTTAACATGGAAGAAACTTTGGAAAAAATCGTCGAGGGCGGCCCGGACGCGTTGCTCATGCACAAGGGTATTGCAGAACGGTTCTTTTATCCCCATGCAGGCCGGATTCCATTGATTGTCAAAGCCACCAGCTTCTCTCCCTTTCACCCTACTTATGACACCTGGATGACGCAAGCCGATGAAGCCGTGCGGATGGGCGCCGATGCCATATCCATGGGAGTCATACTGGGTAGCGGACGCCAGGCTGAGATGCTGAAAAATCTGGGGGCATTGTCCAGAGATGCCGCACTATCCGGTCTGATCCTTATGGCTCATATGTATCCCAAAGGAGAATTGATTAACGATGATGAGAGATTTTCAGTGGAAAATCTATCTTATTGTGCTAGGGCAGGAGAAGAGCTCGGTGTGGATGTGATCAAAACCTGGTACCCCGGCGATACCGACAGGTTCCGACAGGTTTGTGATGTGGCGCCGGGTAAAGTCGTTGCAGCGGGAGGCGCTAAGACCGATACCGATGAACAGCTGTTGCAGATGGCCAAGGGAGTTATGGATTCCGGCGCTCTGGGTTTGGCTTTCGGTCGGAACGTATGGGGCCACCCGAATACGGCAGGCATCATCAAGGCGCTTAAAGCAGTCGTTCACGATAACAAGAGTGTGGAAGAAGCGCTTCAGATACTGAAAGGGTAAGCGGAGACAACCATCCATGAACGAATTATTTGAACCAATACAGTTCGGTCCCCTCAAGCTGAAAAACCGGTTGATGATGACCGCCATGTCCACCGGTTTTGCCGGAACCAAAGGTGAAGTGACGGATCGTCTTACTGAGTTCTATGCTGCACGGGCAGCCGGCGGCACTGCCGTGATCACGGTTGAAAACACATATATTCACCCCCAGCTTCCACACATAAACAAGGCCCTGGGGATGTATGCGGATCATCTGATTCCTGGATATCGACATTTAACCGATCGAATTCATGAAGAAGGCGGCCTCGCCTCTGTTCAAGTCGGACTCTATTTTCGCCAACAGGTAAACGGATTTCCACGATATGCCCCTTCTGCATCGGCTCCCGACTGTAGTCCAGCATGTAAAGAGTTGACCCATGAAGAAACAGACTATCTGGCCGGACTTTTTGTCGATGCGGCGGAAAGGACTCGCGCTGCCGGTTTCGATGCTGTTGAAATACACGCCTGCCATGGGTGCCTGGTTGCCGAGTTTCTATCACCATTTTGGAACCACCGTACCGATAAATACGGCGGAAATCCGGACGGACGCTTCCGATTCCCTCTGGAGATCCTGCGGGGGATTCGAAAACGGCTCGGGCCGGATTACCCGGTTTTATTCAGGATATCCGGAAGTGAATTCACCCCGGAAGGGTTTACCCCGGAAGATGCGGTGGCTTTTTCAATAGCGCTTGAAAGAGACGGTGTAACCGCCATCAGTATTTCGGGAGGACTGGGTCACGTCAATCACGTGGCAATCCCTCCCGGTGACGTACCGCGGGGCATTTTGCTTCCCATGGGAAAATCGATAAAGGAGGCGGTTAAAGTTCCGATTATCGTTGGAAACTCCATGACGCCTGAACTCGCTCAAGAAGCCGTTGAAACCGGTATGGCGGATATGATCGGGCTTGGGCGCCCCCTCATAGCAGATCCCCAATGGCCGCAAAAGGTCAAAGAAGAAAAGCTAGACGAAATCCGGGAATGCATCCGGTGTAACCAGGGCTGTTTTGCAGGCATCAGGGACCCGAAACGACCGTGGATCAGCTGTATGTACAATAAAGTTGCCGGGCGTGAGTTTGAAAACCCCATCGAAGATGCAGCCGTAAAGCAGCGGATTGTAGTGGTGGGAGGCGGCCCCACCGGATGTGAAGTCGCCAGAGTTTCTCGGTTAAGAGGGCATGAGGTTATTCTGCTCGAAAAAGCAGACCGGCTGGGGGGACAAATCAATGTGGCCGCCATTCCCCCCAAAAAAGGTGACTTTAATCGGATGGTAGCTTTCTACAAAGGTGAACTCAAACGGGTCGGTGTCGATGTCCGGTTAAATACCAAAGCAAATACAAATGTATTGAACAGCCTCGATTCGGATGTGGTGGTCATTGCTACCGGATCCGTGCCTGTAAGACCATCGATTCCAGGCGCAGAAAAAGATCATGTTTTTTTGGCGAATGACATTCTATCCGGGGCTGAAGATATAAAGAAAGGTCCGGTGGTAGTTGCAGGTGGAGGGGCTTTAGGGCTTGAAACCGCTGATTTTTTATCGGATAAAGGACTCGAAGTCTCTGTTGTCGAAATGTTGGATGAAACCGGTCGAGACATCTTCCAGGGAATCGGTGTGCGTGAAGGATTGCACGATAGAAATCGATCCAAAGATGTTTCCATCATTACCGGGCATCGCATAATTGAGATCTTTGATGATACGGTTCTGATCTCGGATCGCCCGCTTATCGGAGGAGGAGAAGAAACCCATATTCCGGCGAATGCGGTTGTATTGGCACTCGGTATGAAAACAGCCGATGAATTGACGCAACCGGAGCTTGAGGGAAATACGCGATGGTATCGTGTGGGAGACTGTGTCACCCCCGGGAATGCATTCGAAGCGATAGATCAAGCGTTTGAGCTGGCGTTGACGATATGAATGATTGATACTGGATTCTCGATTTTTTAGCCACAGACCCACGCAGACATGCGCTGACAATTTTGCCTGGGCGACAATGCCCAGGCAAAAACATGCATGCCTTTCAGGCAAATATGTTTGATCTTATCGCGAAGCGATTGCATCTTTTTCCTCCGCAAGTCGCGGAGGAAAATGTCCGTGTGCGTCTGTGTGAGTCGAGCGAATGAAGTGAGCGGGCGGCTGAACTATAGATCTATAATCAGAAAAGGAGCACGCGGATGCACTACATCAAGGAGCAGGATGTTAAGGGCCTGGATTTGCCGGGCCGGCTGTGGAAAAAACTTGTCGGACCGGATGAAGGGGGATGCCAAAATATGATTTTAGGTGTGGTCTCCTTTCCTCCTGGGAGTGATCCCGGGCCGCATCAGCACGAAAACGAGGAAGAGATCGTCTATGTCATTTCCGGTAAAGGGGAAACCAAGGTGGGAGATCAAATCCTCCCGCTGGAACCCGGTGTAACAGTTTTC
>CAYSUA010000684.1:0-3424 GCA_964433795.1 uncultured Desulfobacteraceae bacterium
AAACAGCTACTTACCTATTTGCGGTTGGCCGGTAAGCCACTTGGTTTGCTAATTAATTTCAACGAGCCCCTACTAAAAGACGGGATAACGAGAATAATCAATACCCCGCCGGAGGTGGGCTGAGTATTTGTTTTTATTTCTCCTTCTCAAGAAATCAAAACAAGCTAATAACCTCTCTGTGATCTCTGAGAGCTCGAACGACCGCAGGGAGTGGGCGAGAGAGATCTGCGGCAAAGAAGAAAAAAATGATAATAATCAGCGATCTTGATTTCAGGTATCCATCGGGTGAATTTCATTTGAGAATTCCCGAATTTCAAGTGGCCGAGTCCGAGAAGGTCGCGGTGGTCGGGCCGAGCGGGTCCGGGAAAACCACCCTGCTCAATCTGATCGCAGGAATTTTGATTTCGACAAACGGAACCGTACAGGTGGAAAATACCACAATGAACGAACTCGGCGATGACCGACGCCGGGATTTTCGAATATCCAATGTCGGTTTCGTGTTTCAGGATTTTGAACTTCTGGATTACCTGAGCGTTCTTGACAACATTCTGCATCCTTACCGGATAACCAAAGCGCTGAGGCTGAATAAGACCGTCAGGCAGCGTGCCGTAGACACTGCCGATTCACTGGGCATCGGCGATATGCTCAAACGATATCCGGAAGATCTTTCAAAAGGAGAAAAGCAGCGAGTCGCCATTTGCCGGGCGATCCTGTCAAAGCCGAAACTGATCCTGGCCGACGAGCCCACCGGAAATTTGGACCCGGACAATAAGACAAAAATCTTGGACCTGCTCTTTCACAGTGTTGAGGAAAACAAGGCGACGCTATTGGCAGTAACCCATGATTACGAACTGCTTAAGCGGTTTGATCGTGTAATCGATTTTAAGGATTTTGAGACCAGTTATGATTGGGCGAAGTGAATATTATTTTGACGCAGACCCGTCTTCGCGAGGTGCTTCGCCGCGGCAGGCACACGTAGATGTACGCAGACGATATGGGAATAATGATATCTCACAGAGCACGCAGAGGACTCAGAGTCTTTGAGCTGAATCCCTGAGAGGGGGATTCAGCTCAAGCTGCCATCCCGCTGACGCGGGAGAAGGTTGTACTGGAATAGCAAGGACAAATAATGCTCCGCCGGAGGCGGACTGAGTATTTGTCCTGATTTCTCCTTCTCAAGAAATAAGGACAAGAAAGAAACCCTCTGTGTTCTCTGAGAGCTCGATCGACCGTAGGGAGTGGGCGAGAGGTAATGCTCTTGTCAGCGGCTAATTCAAAAATGATAGTTTGCCATGATAGATAGCTTATACATTGCTTGGCAGTATGTTCGGTTTAACAAGGTGAAGACCATCACTTTGGTGGCCTGCATTACCTTGATTGCGTTTTTGCCGGCATCGCTTCAACTGCTGTTGGGAGAAAGCGAGCGGCAGTTGATGGCTAGGGCTGCAACCACTCCTCTGGTCGTGGGCGCCAAGGGGAGTGCATTGGATCTGGTGATGAACACGCTTTATTTCAGTGACGAAGTGCCGGAGCTGATCACTCTTGCGGCAGCCGACCAGATAGAAGAGACGGATCTGGCTCTGCCGATTCCGGTTTATGTCCGATTCCGTGCACGGGGCAACCCCATCGTGGGAACCACATTCGATTATTTTGAATTTCGGGGTTTGAAAATTGCCCGGGGAAGACAACTGGCTGTACTGGGAGAATGCGTGCTGGGGGCAAAAATCGCTCAAAAACTGGGAATCGGACAGGGGGGCAGTCTGGTCTCGTCACCGGAGAACCTGTTTGATCTGGCCGGAATCTATCCGCTGAAGATGAAAGTGGTTGGGGTTTTGGAGAAGTCCCACTCGTCGGATGACCTTGCCGTATTTGTGGATCTTAAAACCGCATGGGTGATTCAGGGCCTGGGGCACGGGCATCAAGATGTTACCCGGCTTAAAGATCCGACTTTGATCTACAAACGCACCGACTCCAATGTGGCTGCCACCGCAAAACTTTTTCATCATACCGAAATTACGGACAAGAATATCGATTCATTTCATTTTCACGGCAATCTTTCAGACTACCCGGTTACCGCCATCATCACCGTTCCATATGACACCAAGTCCGGCACAATATTACGCGGTCGTTACCTTTCCGGCGATCAGACACTCCAGATCGTGCGGCCGGTGGATGTTATCGACAGCCTGCTTCAGAACATATTCCGTATAAAAAATGTTCTGGATGCCATCATATCGGTTGTGGCAGTTGCCATGGGTTTTGCGATTGTTTTGGTTTTTGCCCTGTCGCTTCGTTTGAGGCAGCGTGAGATACAGACGATTTTCCGCCTGGGTTGCAGCCGGATGACCATTGCCAGGCTGCTGAGTTCAGAGATTTTTATCATTGTTCTACTCAGCGGGGTATTGTGTGCTGCTATGGTGTTTGCGGTGGAGCACTATTCAAACGATTTGGTGCGGATGTTGTTTATCAGATGATTCAATTTCGGATTTTAGATTTTGGAATAATTTAGCCGCAGATGGGCATGAATAGAAAAAGTCTCTCACAGAGCTCTCAGAGGACACAGAGTTTTTGAGCTGAATCCCTGACCCTAGTTAAATAGGCTTCGCATTTAACTGGGCAGGGAGGGGGATTCAGCTCAAGCTGCCATCCCGCTATCGCGGGAGTATTAGTAGCGTGTATGGAGACCTTGGTAATTAATACACCGCCGGAGGCGGGCTGAGTATTTGTTTTGATTTCTCCTCCTCAAGAAATCAAAACAAGCCAATAACCACTCTGTGATCTCTGAGAGCTCGAGCGACTGCAGGGAGCGGGCGAGAGGTATAAGAGGTATAAGAGGTATAAATGGAAGGGGGGCAGTATGAAAATCTGGAGGAGTGTTGGAAGAAATGGGATTAAGGTTTTAATCGCTTTTGCGATTATTGCATGTATTTCCTCAGCCTCCACGGTCTCCGGAGCATCGCAAGGCAAGCTCAGCGTGTACGTCGTGAACTATCCGTTGAAGTATTTTGCGGAACGGATCGGGGGAGATAACGTAAAAGTTGTGTTTCCGGCCCCCAAGGAAGGAGACCCCGCCTATTGGAATCCCGATACCAAGACAATCGCAGCCTATCAAAAGGCCGACATCATTTTTCTGAACGGGGCCAACTATGCCAAATGGGTGAGAAAGGTTTCCCTGCCAAGATCAAGAATGGTGAATACTTCCATAAAATTCAAGGACCGGTACATTATTGCTGATGATATCGTCACACACAGCCACGGCCCCGGAGGTAAACATGCTCATGAATCGCTTGCCTTTACCATATGGCTCGATTTCGACCTGGCAGCAGAGCAGGCTAAGGCCATCGCAAAAGCATTTAGCCGAAAACAACCGAACCTGCATGAGACTTTTCAGAAAAACCTCGGCTCACTAGAAAAAGAACTATTC
>CAYSUA010000685.1:0-3423 GCA_964433795.1 uncultured Desulfobacteraceae bacterium
CATGTTGAAATATTTACTCCTGAAATACCTTTTGAGGAGATCAAGTATCCTGAATCTATTCCTGAAGCCGCTGAACTGTGTATTAACTGCGGTCACTGTCTGGCTGTCTGCCCCACAAGCGCCATTGTCTTGAAAGGTGTCAACCCTGATGATTGTCGCCGTATAAGCAAGAAACAGCTTCCGAATTACGAACAGGTGGATCTTCTCATGAGATCCAGACGATCCATTCGGGTATATAAAGACAAGCCGCTCGATCGGGAAATTATCGAACAGCTGTTGGATACCTGTCGTTATGCTCCGAGCGGCAGCAACTCCCAGCCGGTCCACTGGATTGTTGCATCCGGCCGCGAGCGCCTCAATGAACTGGCTCAAATGGTTATCGATTGGATGCAACAGGAGGTTGAGGCCGAAACCCCCATGGCTGAGCGGATGCATCTGGATGTAGTGGTAGAAGGCTGGAAACGGGGGGAAGATCGTATTTTTCGCGGAGGCCCTGCGGTTATGATGACCCACGCTCCTGAAATCGGCTCGCTGCCTTCGGAAAACTGCGTCATCGCAATGACATTTCTTGACCTTGCAGCAGCGGTTCTAGGGCTGGGAACCTGCTGGGTGGGATATTTAATGCTGGCCGCCTCTCAACACCCACCGATTAGAGAAGCATTGGGGATACCCCGGGATCATCGGTTTTTCGGAGCCATGATCGTCGGTTACCCGAAATTCTCTTATCAGCGCATTCCACAAAGAAATCAACCCAACGTATCCTGGTGGTAGTGAAGATTTTAATCTAAAACATTATCGCCCCTTTGATGAAGCCTTCGGGACGCTCCTCGGTATCCTTGATGGCTTGACCCAAATCTTCCAATTTGTAAATGCGATTGTTGATTTTCTCAAACGGGTATTTGCCGGTGTCGATAAGCTTCATGGCATCGCCCACGTTGCCGGCCTGGCCCAGACCGCAGATCAACGAAATGCTGTTCCAAATTAGGTCGTCGAATTTGATCGGTGTCTCAAGCCCTCCGGAAAGCCCGATGACAACCACACGCCCGGCCCGCCTGACCATATCCACGGCCGCGCGAATGCCCGCTGTTGTACCCGATGTTTCGATCACCGCATCAGCCCCTCCCGGAATCAGTTGGGCCACCGCCTCCCGTGGATCATTTTTTTCCACATCCACAATATGATCGGCCCCAAATTCCTTGGCCAGTTTCAGCCGTTCTTTGTCACGGCTGAGTCCGAGCACCACGATGGGATAGGCTCCGGACTCCTTTGCTGAAGCTACGCTGGATAGTCCCTGGGAGCCCGGACCTGAAATTACCACAGATTCGCCGAAGGTAATCTTTCCCAAGGTCTTTACCCAGCGAACACCGTTTGCCACCACAGACGAAAGGCTGCCAGCGGAATCGGCTATCCTGTCGCCCAACTTGTAAATCACAGCCCCCGGCACCACATAAAAGTACTCGCTATATCCCCCGAAAAGATGAGGCGGATTATCGCAAGATAAGGTGATGCCGTAAACCCCGCCATGGGGGCATTGATGGTAAAAATGATCGCTTCGAGAGATCTCGCATCGGCCGCAGGGAATATAGGGTTCCACCGTGATCCGCTCGCCGGGCTTCAGGTCGTACCACTTGGCGGCTTCGCTTCCAATCTCAACAACCTCGCCTGCTATCTCATGCCCCATGATCAGGGGGTAGCGCGTAACCGGTATGTGTCCCTTAAAAATCTTGATATCGCTGGAGCAGACCGAAGTGACCATAGTCTTTACCAGGATATGATCCGGAGGCGTTTTCAGTAGTTCAAATTCCCTGAGTTCCAGATGCCTGGGCTCGGGCATGACCATGGCCTTTGCTTTCATAATGTCTCCCTGTTGTAATGGAATAATTTCAATATGGTCAATTCTCCTATGATGACCTTTACTTATTGTCAATAGCCACTTTTCTCAGCATCAGGAACCGTTCAATCCATTTCTTGCCAGGCTTTTCGGGCAACCCAATCGGCAAAAGGCTCTGCTTTAGGCGGTGTAAAGGGTTGATCGATGTTTCCGGGTCCTGACTGATTTCTACTGTAAAACTCGATCGCCTTTACGGCTGCAATCACATGATCCGGTGGTGTCTCTGACGGGATGGCATTTAGAAAAATGGTCAACCGCCCTCCATCGTTGCCGATCCGGACATAATCCCTGGCGCGTTCGACGATGGCGGCGATTGGACCATCGGCCAGCAGCGGGCAGTCCATACCGAGTATCAGGGGTCGATTGTGCTTATCGGCAAAGGCTTTGATTTTTTCCGCTCCGATTAGATGGGCGTCCGGATCGAGGCAGTAAAAGTAAATCGGGCTGGCAGTAAGCTTGAGGTTAAAGATTACCTCCGGATCTTTTGCGTAGCTGTCACCCCACCATCCGAACAAGCCGACATTACCGATAAGCTCCCTGAGCTTCACGGTGTAACCCAAGGCGAACTCTTCCACGATATCCGGATTCGTGATCGGCAGGGAGGCAAGGGCATCGGCTCCGAGAACCGGCATATCAGGGGATATGGCCTCGCGGGCGGCTGAAAGATAGGGTGCCAGGACGTCTATTGTAAGAAAATCGAAAAATTTATGCGCCCACTCTGGTCTTTCAATAATGTCCATGACCAAGGCATCCAGACCTCTCAGATTGGCGGCCAGGCTGAATACGCCGCAATATCGGAAGGCTGCTTTAACCCCAATATCGTAGAGTCGCCGATAGACTTCGATGACAAACGGCATCCGACCATCCTTTGAAGGATCCGGCGGATGGATCCGATCCAGGGTATCGGGCTCTCCTATTAGATGACGCGTCCGATCGATCTCCGGGAACTCCCCAGGCAGCCACACCAGGGATTGTCCCATCGCTTCAGCCTCAACGTTGTAAACATCGAAGTATGTAGAGGGCGTATCCAGACGATAATATTCTGAAGCCATAAGATGGCTTCTTAAAAAGACATCCGGATCGGACCAGAAAGATCGATCCTCAACCCCGGTAAGCCTGAGCGTATGGGCTGCCAGCTGAGCCATCACCGGCACTTCGTCCGGCTGCCCGTTTAGGGCGGTGACAATCCGTTCCATTCCCCGTTGCATTCTCGGTGTGATCAGATCCTCGAGGGCTACCATATCCATCAACTCCTTTCATTTAGGCGGGTAAAATGATAAAGATCAGTCCATTTGCAGCTTACTAAATATAAACCATAGCTTCAACTCAGGTGTGGTGAGGCAAGCGTTTGACCGATACATACAAAAACTATGGTGAATTAAAGGTTCACGAAGAGATAGAGAAAGATTATAAAATATCGATAAGCAACGTCGGATCCAAAACTACCATCATCGCGCCACATGGTGGTAAAATCGAACCGAAAACCTCTGATGTCGCGAAGCATATCGCAAGAGAAAAGTATAATTATTATT
>CAYSUA010000686.1:0-3416 GCA_964433795.1 uncultured Desulfobacteraceae bacterium
GCGAATCGGGTTATCTTCAAAGCCGCAGATGCTTGACTTGAGGTTTCTGCATAACCGGAGATAATAATTGTATTACACAAGATATGACTTAACCGCTTCCGTAAATATCTCAACGCCAATGGGAAGGGCCGCTTCATCCACATCAAAGTGGGGGGAGTGGCCCTTGTGTATGATGCCTTTATCCGAATTGCCGCATCCGAGACGCAGGAACGTTCCGGGTACAATCTTTGTAAATAAGCCGTAATCTTCCCCACCCATTTGCGGCTCGTAATATTCTACGTTTTCTTTTCCCAGTATTTTGACCGCTGAATCAAAAACCTCTGATGTGACCGACTCATGATTTATGGTCAACGGCACGCCATCCTTATACTGAAAGTCGATTTTAACCTGGAACCCCTTTTCAATGCTTTCGACAATCTCTCCCAACCGATGGATGATAATATCACGAATCTCATTGTCAAAGGTTCTCACCGTTCCGGAAAGCATGGCCTGGTCTGGAATGATGTTCGGTGCGGTACCGGCCTGAAACTGGCCCACGGTAACCACGGCTGATTCTGTGGGGTCCAGATTTCTGGAAACTATGGATTGAACTGCGGTGACAAAATGGGCGCCGGCAACAATGGGATCCAACCCTTGATGGGGAAATGCACCGTGCACGCCCTTCCCCTGGATTGTCACATAAAAAGAATCTGCGCTGGCATGGCTGACCCTTTTGTAAAAGCCGACCTGCCCTGTCTGTAAATCCGTGTTCATGTGACCGCCGATTATTCGGTCCACATCAGGGTTTTTCAAAACACCGACATCGATCATCAACTCTGCCCCATTTATGGTTTCTTCAGCCGGCTGAAAGAGAAACTTTATTTTTCCCCTGAGTTGCTTTGTCAAATCAGATTCCATGATCTTTTTTGCCACTCCCAGCATAATCGTGGCGTGACAGTCGTGACCGCAGGAATGCATGACGCCTTCATTGACGGATTTATACGGCACATCGTTTAATTCCGCCATGGGAAGAGCGTCGATATCGGCTCGAAGCGCTAAGGTTTTTTCTCCCGGCTGGCATGATATCAGCCCCACGGCTCCGGTCTTAAGATCGGGAAATTCCTGAATCTCAACACCAATATCGGAAAGAATTTCTTTAATTCTCTTTGTCGTACGAAATTCCTGATGCCCGAGTTCCGGATGTTTGTGAAAATCCCGCCGTGTCTCGCTCAACCAGTCATACATAGGATGTTCTTCGTAATTCATCATGTTTGATCCTCATTTATAGTAATCTCTATTGAACAGGCTGTTCATAGACAAATTCAAAATCCGCAATTCGAAAATCAGATCCGTTTTTCTTCCACTGCATGGCACGCCACATGGCTGTCCCCTGTTTCTATAGCCTGGGGCCGTTCAACCTTGCAGCGATTGTTTGCATGCGGCCAACGGGGGTGAAAGGTACAACCTGAAGGAGGATTGATGGGGCTGGGTACTTCACCGGCCACCGGTATACGCTTTCGGCCCGTCATGCTCAGATCCGGAATGGCATCCAGAAGCATCCGGGTATATGGGTGTTTTGGATTGCTGAACAGGGTTTTGGTTTTTGACCATTCCACCAGACTGCCCAGGTACATGACTCCAACAGTCGTGGATATGTGATATACAACGGCCAAATCGTGGCTGATGAAGAGATAGGTTAGCCCCAATCTCCGCTGGAGATCCTTCATCAGATTCAAAATCTGGGCCTGGACCGAAACATCGAGGGCTGAGGTCGGTTCATCGCAAACGATAAATTCGGGATGCCCGGCAAGGGCTCTGGCAATTGATATCCGCTGTCGCTGTCCACCGGAAAACTCATGGGGATATTTTTCGCCGTCTTGCGGAGCAAGCCCCACCTGAAGCAGGAGTTCATCCACACGTTGATTGATATTTTTGGTATCCCCTTTGTTTCCATTCATCCGTATCGGTTCGGCAATGATTTTTGTCACCCGCCACCGGGGATTCAATGATGCATAGGGATCTTGAAATATCATCTGCATGCGGGATTGAATGTCGGCATGCTTTATTCGATCTTTTCCCCCACTCAGTTTTACCCCGTCAAATCTCACGGTTCCTTTTGTTGGAGAATAAAGCCCCACCAACAGATGCCCCACGGTGGATTTCCCGCAGCCGGACTCTCCAACCAGAGAAAATGTTTCGCCTCTGCTGATCTTAAAATTGATACTGTCAACGGCCTTGACATAGATATGACCGGTACGCTCGAATACACGATTCAGAAAGGGCGGAGAGACATCGAAATATCGCTCTAAGTTACCAACCTCAACAAGAGGTGTTCCATTCAAACCGCTACTCACCTGCGAATACCTCCTGCTTATTTTCATCAAATAGCCAGCACGCTGCAAATGATTCCTCAACAGGCAAGAGATCCGGCCGTTCGACGCCGCATCGATCAAAAACCTTCGGACAGCGCGGGTTGAAAGAACATCCCGGCGGGATTTCCGTCAGTCTCGGCATGGATCCTTCGATCTGGATCAAAGCATCGACATCTTGTCCGATGGCCGGAATAGAGCCCATGAGTCCGTGGGTATATGGATGCTTGGCATGAAGCACCACATCCTGAACAGAACCGACTTCTGCTATTCTTCCGGCATACATAACGGCCACACGATCCGCAGTCTCTGCGATGACGCCCATGTCATGGGTAATCAACATGACCGCGGTATTGTGCTCCCGGCAAAGCCGTTTCAACAGTTCGATGATTTGTGCCTGAATGGAAACATCCAGGGCCGTGGTCGGCTCATCGGCAATGATCAGACGGGGTTCCGCACACAGCGCCAGGGCAATGACCACCCGTTGACGCATGCCTCCTGAAAACTGGTGAGGATAGTGGTCGATCCGTTCTTCTGCCGAAGGAATACCCACCTCTTTTAGCAAGTCGATAGCCTGTTGTCTGGCTTGGGATTCGGTTATATCAAGATGCGTGCATATGGTTTCAACCAGCTGATCGCTCACTTTAAAAAGCGGGTTGAGACTGGTCAGCGGATCTTGGAAAATGGCCCCGATCTCCTTGCCCCGAATCTTCCGCATGGTATCATAGGGAAGGTTGTCGATCCGGCGACCATCCAAATATATCCGTCCGTGGGCAATCCGTCCGGGCGGTTCCAGCAGGCCGAAAATCGACGTGCCGGTCAAGGATTTGCCGGCGCCCGATTCTCCCACCACCCCCAAAACCTCTCCGGGATCGATGTACAGAGAGATATCATCCACAGCCACCAGAGTTCCCCTGCGGGTGGGAAATTCGATCCTAAGATTCTGAATTTCAAGTAATGGTTGCTTATGGTTATTCGTCATCTCAATTTAGTAAAAATCCGACCCCAGAGGGGCCGGCTTTGATTTAACCCCTGAAAGGGGATAGTTTGCCTTGCCTTCTGAGAAGG
>CAYSUA010000687.1:0-3408 GCA_964433795.1 uncultured Desulfobacteraceae bacterium
AAGTGTTATTAAGATATGCAATGTGTATAAGCCCGCGAAGACAGAATATCATCGACGGCGTCTCGGTCGTTTCAAACGCGAAATAGAGGCCCTCAAGATGGCAAAAGAAAATGAGCTCAATGACCATGTGATTGAATTCTATGAGTCGGGTGAGATTACAGTCAGTGAGAGAACCTTCGATTATTATACTATGGAATTTGGTTCAAGTGACCTTTCGGCTTTCCTGCAGAATCAGGAAATTGAAATGCCTGAAAAATACCGAATATGTGCCGATATCATGAAGTCCATTGAGAGCCTGCATGGTATAGGAATATACCACAGAGATATCAAGCCGGGGAATTTCCTAATCGTTGGAAACACATGGAAGATAGCTGACTTAGGACTCATTCAGTTTCGAGAAGAAGATATTTCAACGATTGATTATACCAATGAGAGAATCGGACCCCGTGGGTATTTGTCCCCTGAAGCGTTTAACAAATGGCTTGGAGTAAACAGGGATCTGGATCTGATTACTATTGATGATAAATCGGATGTATTCCAGCTATCGAAAGTGATTGGCTTCATCCTGTTCGGTGTGATTCTGACAGGTATGATTGAACCGCCAGACCTTTTGGAAGAATATGATAATTGCAGGCTATCCCCGCTGTTAATTAATGCAATGCAATATGCAAAATATCGGCGTTGTGACTTGAATACGCTCCGTAGTGGGTTTGTTGAGGCTTTTGGTAAAGAATATGCTTTTTCATAATAATTCAACGACAATATTGATTGAAAATATCGTATGACGATGGATTCTTTGGAATAGTATTTATAGTACTAATAAGTTTGTTTTGTTGTATGCACTTTTTGGGTCTCACGGGAGGGGCACGCATTATGGATCTAAACAATCTGTTTTTAAATCTATATAATGCTTCAACTGAGCGTGATGTTGATATTGTCATCGCAAGATTCTCTTCTATCCTAAATGATCCATGTAATTGGTACCCTTTAGATAACAATGTAAGCAACTTTGGCATTATTGAAAATCAGCAGTCCTCCCCCATTGCTGCCTTAATCGAAAAAATAACCAACTCTATTGATGCTATCCTGATGCGAAGATGTTACGAATTGGGTATTAATCCAAAATCACCAGACGCACCTATGAATATGAGCGATGCCGTTGAAAGATTTTTCGATAGTGATAGCAAAAACTGGTATGAAAATTGGAATTTGAGTGGCTATAGACAAAAACAAGCTGAAGAGATTCAACTACTTGCTGATGGACCAAGGATGGAAACGTCATTAATTATCTATGATAATGGCGAGGGCCAATATCCTGAAGAATTTGAAAACACCTTCTTATCCTTGTTGAAAGGAAATAAGTCTAAAATTCCTTTTGTACAGGGTAAATATAACATGGGAGGTACCGGTGCTATAGTACATTGCGGAAAAAAACGTTATCAATTGATCGCATCAAAAAGATTTGATGGGAAAGGTGATTTTGGTTTTTCCCTTGTTAGGGAGCACCCTTTGAGTGAACAAGAGTCAAAACAGCTTCAAGAAGGTTCCTTAAAAAATACTTGGTATGAGTATTTGAAAATCGATGGCAAAATCCCAAGTTTCCCTATTGATACCCTAAATCTTGGTTTGAAAGATCGATTATTTAAGACCGGTACTGTAATAAAACTTTATAGCTATAATCTTCCAGCGGGTTCCCGTTCTGTAATTTCAAGGGATTTGAATTTAAGTATCAATGAGTTTCTTTTCCAACCAGCCTTGCCAATTTATACCATCGATAATCCTGAACGCTACCCAAATGATAGAAATCTTACTCGTGATCTTTTTGGACTAAAAAGGAGATTGGAACAAGAGGATTCAAGATATATTGAAGCCTTTTTCTCTGAAGAACTCGATTATTCCGAAATTGGTAAAGCAAAGGTTGCATGTTATGTTTTTAAGAATAAAATTGATGGTAGGTCTGCAAAGGAGACAAAAGAGACTATTTCCCGTGAGTTTTTTAAGAACAATATGTCTGTCCTGTTTTCGATAAATGGGCAAGTGCATGGACACTATACGAGTGAATTTATAACTCGTTCATTGAAAATGCCACTTTTAAAGAGTCATCTGTTAATACATGTTGATTGTATAAATATGAACTATACATTCCGGAAAGAGCTTTTTATGGCCTCCCGTGACCGACTTAAAGGCTCGAATGAAACACATAGACTGAGAGAATTGCTTTCTACAACATTATCAAAAGGAAGACTTCGAGAGATCAATAATAAAAGGAGAAATTCAATTACAATTGATAGCGGTGACACAGGTGATTTGCTGAAAGCATTTTCAAAGTCTATGCCGCTAGATAGCGATCTTTTTAAACTTATTAAAAACACATTCAAAATTGATTTGCCAAAAGCTAAGAAAGACAAAGTAAAAACGAAGTCCTCTAAAAGAGAAGAATCAAGAGACCATTTTAACCCGAAAAGATTCCCTTCAATATTTAAGCTACATAATTCTGGTACTGAAGAAAGGCCAGCTGCCAAAATCCCGTTAGGTGGAATGCGTTCAGTCAAATTTTCTACTGACGTTGAAAATCAATATTTTGATAGAACAGAAGATCCAGGATCGTTAGCTGTTTCCTTATTGAGTTTTAAACCAAATGATAAAGAAGGCGGAAATAGGCAAGGATCACCCAAAGAACTTTCTGATTTGATTAATATCAAGAAATCTAGCCCTGACAATGGTACTATCAGAATCGGGCTTGGTGCTACTGAAGAACTAATGGTTGATGATATGGTCCAAATAAGTGCTATTTTGAATGGACCTGGAAAGGAATTTGAAGAAAGGTTCTGGATCAAAATTGTAGATAAAGACAATCCCAAAAAAGACTCAAAGAAAGCAGATGAGTTCGATGAAGAAAACTGGGGATTGCCACAATATCGGCTTGTCTATAGAGAGAAAAGAGAGGACTTATTATGTTGGGATGAATTTGAATCATCGGTAGGTATTGAAATGGGTTTCCCCGTTATTATGCACCCACTGGTTGAGGAGGATCGACTTGATACCATCTTTATTAATATGGATAGCAGTGTATTTAAAACCTATAAGTCCAAAATTAAATCAGTCACTGAAGAGCAGATAGAGCTCGCTGATAAAAAATACATCAGCTCCGTTTATTTCCACACTCTTTTTCTATTTAGTATCGCTAAACAAAAAAAATATGACGTGATTCAAGATGATAAAGAAATTGAATTGTCGGATTTTCTAAAGGATATTTTTTCAAGTTATTATACTGAATTCTTGCTCAATTTCGGAACAGAAGAATTGATGTCTGCACTATCAATATAATCAGCGCGTGAGGACTCGGGGTCGCATCTTGACGGGTTGTTGCCCAAAGTAGTGTTTGAGATCCAATAAATTTAATGAATT
>CAYSUA010000688.1:0-3404 GCA_964433795.1 uncultured Desulfobacteraceae bacterium
AAAAGCCTCTTTGGTCATGATGGAATCGGGAAGGATTTTTTTGTCATGAAGCTCCATGATCATGCGGCCGCTTTGACGGGCCAACGCAACCCTGGCGCCGAACGTGGCCGGTATCAGGGCCCCGTCGGTCAGCGTCATTCCCAGTGCTTCCGTTAAAATGTTCATACAGTTGGCGGTACCCATCAACGCACACGCTCCCGGGCCGACATTGGCGCTTTTTTCAAATTCCGAAAGATCCGCCTCGTCCATCAATCCCTTTTCCACAGCGCCTTCCGCCTCGATTAAATCCGTGTAGCAGACCTTTTTTCCTCTGAAACAGCCCGTATCCATGGGCCCTCCGGTAACCAAAATCGAAGGAATATTCAATCGTGCTGCCGCCATGAGCATGCCGGGAGTCACCTTATCGCAGTTTGACAGCAGAACCATGGCATCAAATGCGTGGGCGACAATCATCAACTCGATGGAATCGGCAATCATTTCTCGACTGGGCATGGGCATTCTCATTCCCCGGTGGCCGGTGGCCAGACCGTCGCAAATCGCAATGGAAGGAAATTCCAGAGGGGTTCCTCCTGCTTCTGCTATGCCCAATTTAATCGCCTGGCAAAGCGGTTGCAAATGAACATGTCCGGGCATCAGTTCATTAAAGGAGTTGACCACGGCAACCAATGGACGGTCGAGATGGCTCGACTCCCATCCCATGGCGTAAAACAGGGAACGATGGGTTGCCCGATCGACCCCCTGCGTCATGATGGCACTTCGAAGTGGTCCGCGTTCGTTTGGATCTTTTGACATATCCGTATCTCCTGTATGCTATATGGGAAATAGTTTTTTTATTTCTTCTCCACCCGTAAAGCTGTATTCAAGACCGGGATAGGCGCCGGAGTGGACCTCATCGGTAAATGTGCTGAAGGCCTGGATAAAATCCGGTGCGGCTTTTGCATATTGTTTGACGAATTTTGGAACAAATTTTTCAAATAGGCCCAGAATGTCGTAGGCATTCAGATTTTGACCGTCAACGTGGGGGCCTGCTCCGCATCCGATGGTAACCGCCTGAACCGAATCCGTGATACGCTTTGCAACACCGGCCGGTATACATTCCAAAACCATGGCAAAGGCACCGGCTTCGTCAAGGGCTTTTGCATCGATGATGAGTTGCTCTGCTTCCTCCTGGGTTTTCCCTTGTACCTTTAATCCTCCGAGGGCGGACTGGCTTTGCGGGGTCAGACCGATATGGCCCATTACCGGAATGCCGGCGGATACTATTTTTTCAACATAGGTTGCAAAAGATTCACCCCCTTCCATCTTCACACAGTCGACTCCGGTTTCCTTGATGATTCTTCCGGCACTTGTCAATGCCTGCTCAGGACTGACTTGATAGCTCATAAACGGCATGTCCCCCACGATCATCGTATCGGGAGCACCTCTTCTAACAGCCTTTGAATGATAGATAATTTCATCCAAAGTTACCGGGTTGGTATGCTCAAGGCCCTGAATGACCATCCCCAGTGAATCGCCGACAAGGATCAATTCTGCCTTGGATTTATTCACAAGATGGGCAAACGGATAATCATAGACGGTAATCATGGTGACTTTTTCATGTTTCAGTTTCTTATCCTTAAAAGATGGGATGGTGGCTTTCTTCTTGGTAAATTCAGTCATGACGGGTCTCCTATAAATTTAAAAGGATTTTGCAATTTAAAGACATACATGGATATGGCAAGTCAAGACTTGAATTTTCGGTGAGACTACTCTTTTGGTGCAGGGTCTTCGGAAAGGCCTTTAATAAGGGCTTTTACGTTATCGCCCAAAACGGAATGGTTGTAACCGCCTTCTAGAATGCCGAAACAACCACCTTTACACCGCGTCGATGCATCTTTTACCAATCGTCCGATATTATAATAATCTTCGGTTAGAAGTAATCCGCCCCAATCCTCTATATGATTGTCAAAACCGGCTGAGATACCGATAATATCCGCACGGCACGTGGACATTTCTTTTGCCACTTCATCCATATAAGCGTTTCGATCATGTGTTTCCATATTATGGACAGTAACATAGTTACGTTTATCTAGTATGTTGACGGTGCCGTCTCCATAATGCAAGTCGATGTCCAGGACATAGGCTGTTTCTATCTTTTGTTTTCGTCTGAGCGATTCCATTGCAACGGCCATGTTGTTGAAATAGCAGAACCCCCAGGCCGAACCGGCAGAAGCGTGATGCCCCGGCGGCCGTATCAGACCGAAACTCGGCTCTTCCAGTCCGATCTCGGCAGCGAAAATGGCGCCACCGGCTGAAAGTGCGGCAATCTCAAACAAACCCCTTTGTTTGACCATTTCGATGTGGAAGCCGGTATGCACTGCAGCAATATCCGCCTCGAGGGCTGGGCACGCGGTTACAAAAGTGACTGCACCATCTATGGCGCTTACCACGGATTCCATTCGACCGGGTGCAGAGGCAGGATCTGAGGTATAAACCGGATAAAAACCCTCATGAAAAACAACTTTCACGCTTTCCTCTTAACCGAATGTTGAATCAAAAATTGCTCTATCATTTCATAGGGTTGCGCACCTACCAGATGCTGACCGGACAGATAAAAAGTCGGAACCGCAGTGATTCCCAGGCTGCGGGCAAGCGTCCAATCCTCATCCACTGCATCCATGAAGGTACGTGTTTCAACCACTTCCCGGGCCTCATCGCCGTCAAGGCCGATCGATTCGGCAAGTTCAACGAGTACGGGAGGTTGGGCGATATTTTTTCCATGAACAAAATACGCCTTAAAGGCTGCGTCGTGAAACACATCCCCTTTTTCTTGTTCCTCCGCCCACTTGCCGAGTTCCTGCGCCAAACGGCTGTTATAGGTATGACTACGGTCGCCAAAGGGCAAATCCTCTTGCCGTGCGACCTGTTTCAACCGTGCCAGCATCATACCGATATCTTTGTTATGGCCCTTGAAGAGCTGTTCGAGGGTCAACCCCTCAGCCGGGGTGTTCGGGTGAAGCGGAAACGCCTTCCACCGGATACCCAGATCAAATTCCGTTTTAAGCCGTTCGATACGCCCGGTAACGAAATAGCACCAGGGTCAGATGTAATCCGAGAAAACATCGAGAATAACAGTATCAGACATGGTTAAACCTCACATCAGTTAAAGGTTGGGGACACAGATTAACAAGGATAAAATTATCTGGATATCCAGAAAGCCCAAGTTAAGCCTTTTCGGCGTTGAAGGCAAACCAATTCGCAGATGTATGAAACTCGCACATAAGGGGCAGTACCATCGAACAGAGCACCGACTTAACCAAAGCATCGCATTATATAACCAAGAGCGAAGACTTAAAGCAGCCATATTCATGCTGTTCGATGCAACGCCCCCTAATGCGCTCAGACAGTCATACTGCTGCGAATCG
>CAYSUA010000689.1:0-3373 GCA_964433795.1 uncultured Desulfobacteraceae bacterium
TGATGCGCACCGGTTCCTTCAACTGTACGGCCGGTTCTATCAAACGATGTGCGATGAGCTTGGGGACGACATCCGCTACTCCAATGACAAGGTGCAGGGGGCGGCCGGGCAAGCCTCGGACGACATCTTGAATCTCCCGGCCGATATTGAAAATCTCGTCGGCGTAGCGATAAACGACTCGCCCGATATCCGTGACTACGAGGCGACGCCCTTCGCGGGAAAACAGTTCCACCCCGAGACCATTTTCGAGATCGCGGATCTGGGTACTGACGGTTTGGGGTGTCAAATGAAGCTCGACACTTGCTCGTGTGAGGTTGCCATGACGAGACACAGCCCAAAAGTATCTGAGATGTTGGTAGTTTAGTGAATACACGGGAGACCTCCTATTTCGATTAAACCGAATAGAATATTCTAACTTATCGAATAGACAGAATCAATTACAAACAATAGAATCACGTCTATAACCAATTAGGCCATGGGAGTCTAAACATGGATGTTCTCATTACCGGAAGAGGGGTTGAAATTGACAATGTACTAAAAACTTACATCCGGCGTCGAATCAATTTTGCGCTGAGCCGGTTCTCGAACAGGGTCAGGCGTATCACTGTGGTTGTCACTAACAAAAGTGGACCCTTGGGAGGGATTGAAAAATTATGCCGTATTCGTGTCCAACTTCTTTTAAATACGACTTTAGCCGTTTCGCATTCGGATGACGACGTTCATATAGCTATCGCTCATGCGACTGACCAAATTCACCGTATTGTCGCTAGAAGGATCGATCGATGGGTTGGACATTTGCGGTAACGGAACGGATTGAGAGGAATAGGAGGGGAGGGATAGAAGAAAATTGAACTTCATCAAACAATTGGGAAATTTTCTGATGATGGGTGCCCACGCCCATGCCCGGTGTGAAATTCAAATGTCCGAAACCATTTGGAGGGATCGCAAGCAACTCTTGATACTCCTGTTGTTTTCGGTTCCCGCGGCACAGGGAGGTATAGTCTTCGCAGCCAGATAAGCGGGGCCTTACTGAAAGAGGCTCCGGATGTTATTGAATACATATCCCATATCCCAGATTTTTACCTTGGATTGCGGGAAGTGACTTAAAAAATCTGAACAGCATATCTCTTGTCAGGTGGAAAGAAATCCAAAAAGATTTTAAAAACAATGAATTAAATTGAGGAGGCGAATATGCAGCCCATTTCATTAAAACAAACACAAGTACAGGCACAGGTTAACGAATTCATCCGGAGTGTGTACAACTGGATGGCAATCGGTTTGGGGCTAACAGGTCTGGTGGCGTTTTATGTCTCGAACAACGAATCCCTGCAGAGCATCGTTTTTGGAAACCAGCTATTGTTTTTTGGTTTGCTCATCGGCCAGTTGGCCCTAGTTTTTACCATCAGCGCAAGGATCCACAAGATGCAGGCATCAACCGCAACCGGCCTTTTTATAATTTACGCGGCATTGAACGGTGTTGTCTTTTCTTCGATATTTCTACTCTACACCAAATCTTCAATCACCTCTACATTCTTTATCTGTGCTGTAACCTTTATTGCGTGCAGCATCTACGGTATGAGCACTCGGCGTGATCTCACCTCTCTTGGCGGGTTCATGACCATGGGACTCATCGGAATAATCATTGCATCGGTTGTCAATATTTTTATTCGCAGCTCCGGCATGAGTATGATCATTAGCTATATCGGTGTAATTGTTTTTGTCGGGTTGACCGCATACGACACTCAGAAACTCAAGGCAATGGCCCTTTCACAGCCGGAGGGGCTTGGTGCCGCAATCACCAGAAAAGGCGCCATTTTAGGCGCCTTGACGCTTTATCTGGATTTTATCAATCTGTTTCTGATGCTGCTGAGAATATTGGGATCCAACAAGGAATAGGGTCGAAGTCGAACTTTATTACCGGGGGGAGATTAAGGGATGCCTGTAAAAATAACAGGGTCATTGAACATAGAGTAAGCGAATGAACCGGAAACGTAATCTGAAGTTACTGGAGGCGATAGGGGACGTATATCCCTACATGGAGGAATGAGGAATAATGAATGTTAAATTTTATTGCAGCGAAGAAAAAATCCAAGCCCTAATTCCTGGAATTTCCAGATTAAGCCTTAATGGATGAAAACAATATCACAGAAATATTTTGTCCCTGGTGCAAGAGTGAATTAATCCGGAATAGCCCTGATTTCCCTGGGCATACAACTGATTAATGAAGAATCGAGGAACGATTATGAAAAAATACCGAAACATAGATATAATCGATCAAACCATTTTGGATATCCTTTCCCATTATGACGGCATAACTTCTTTAGACCTATGGTACAAAATCGGCGAGCAGGATTCCAAAGAGTGGCATTCAGTAACAAAAATGGAAATTTTAAGAAGGCTGGAATTTCTTTCAAAGCATGGATATGTGGAATGCATTACTGGCTCAGAAGATATCGAACGATGGATTCCTAAAGGTTAAATAGGGAATCAAGCCGACCGAATTCTATGCACTGATGGATACAGATGGTAGCAAATCCGAATCCGGATGCAGAGCGAGGTTGAGGCGGCGGACGCGGAGGTTTGCGGAGGAACATATGAGTGAGGCTGAATCCCGTATTAAGATCGTGAAACTCAGTGACGATATTTTTAAGTTGCGGTATTGGGATTTTCCCGACGAAACCGCTTACCGATCGTGGAAAATGCCACTCCAAGAAGCCCGGGATCTTGTCGCATGGTGGCAAAAGGAAGAAGCTTAAAACATGCTTTCTTTCAGATTGTTATGCTGACTTATAACATATGGTGCCATTTGGAAATTTTGATCCGTTAAATTGATTTTGAGAAATACTCTATGGAAATACCGTTACTGAAGGACATCATCATTATATTTGGAGTATCGATCGTCGTTATCTTTATCTGCCATCGAATTCGATTGCCGGTAATTGTGGGATTCCTCCTTACCGGGATACTGGCAGGACCCCACGGGCTGGGGCTGATAAAGGCGGTTCATGAAGTTGAGATTTTAGCTGAAATCGGGATTGTGTTGTTGCTTTTTACCATCGGAATCGAGTTCTCTTTCAAAAAGCTGCTGGAGATCAAGAAGTCGGTCCTGATGGGAGGCTCGCTTCAGGTATTGCTGACCCTTTTAGCTGCTTTCTCCATAGTCAGACACTTCGGCCAGACATTCGGTGAAGCTGTCTTTATTGGATTCCTCGTAGCCCTCAGTAGTACGGCTATTGTGCTCAAACTCATCCAGGAAAGGGCTGAAGTTGATAGCCCCCACGGGCGTACAACCCTTGGTATCTTGATCTTTCAGGATATCATTATAGTTCCAATGATATTGATTACTCCGCTACTGGCCGGAGCGTCCGGGGAC
>CAYSUA010000690.1:0-3366 GCA_964433795.1 uncultured Desulfobacteraceae bacterium
AATTATGGCCAATGACTCCATTGGAATAAAAGCGGATTTAGCATATTTTCACCATCCCAGATTTATACTGACTTATAAACCCTCGCTAATGGTTTTTCCCAGCTCTTTACCGAACGCATAACACGATTCCAATCCGGTTTGATCCGGTACGTATTGGATCCTCTGGTCCGGTTCCATAACGTCGAATTTCATGTCTGCCATCTGCTCTTTGATCAATTTCACCGCTTCACCGCTCCAACCGTAGGATCCGAATGCCGCACCGATCTTGTTCTGGGGTTTCAGTCCTTTCATATAGGTCAGGAAATCGGCAACCGTCGGGAACAGACCGTTGTTGAGTGTGGGAGAGCCGACAATAACTCCGCGGGCATCCAACACTTCGGTCATCACATCGCTGCGGTGCCATTTTCTTACGTGCATGGGCCGTACGGACACCCCTTCTGAAGCGATTCCCGAGGCAATGGCATCTGCCATCTTCTCCGTGCTATGCCACATGGTGTCATAAATGACGACCGCTTTTTTCTTCGGCTTCTGCTCGCTCCATCGGACATATGCATCGATAATTCTTCCCGGATCTTTTCTCCAGATTATGCCATGATCGGGACAGATCATGTCGATTTCTATTCCCAGTTCCGTAACTTTCTGCACCAGTTTGAGGATAAGCGGGGAATAAAGCAAAAGAATATTGGCATAATATTTTTTTGCATGGAACATGATGTCATCGTTTACGGCATCATCGAATTTTTCAAACCCGGCATAATGTTGACCAAACCCGTCACTTGAAAACAATATCTTGGATTCATTCAGATAGGTAAACATACTGTCCGGCCAATGTACCATCCGGCTTTCAAGAAAGGTGAGGGTATTCTTTCCGATGGACAGGGTGCCCCCGTTTTCAACGGCCTGGTAGTTCAAGTTGGGTCCGAAATGGGCGGTAAGATTCTTCAAACCCATTTTGGAGCAGTAAACCGGCTTATTTTCACCCACACTATGCATGATCCGCGGCAGTGCTCCGGAATGATCCATTTCGGTATGATTGCTGATGACAAAATCTATTTTTTTTGGATCAACAATGTCGGCAATATTTCGGAGCATGGCATCGGCAAATTCACTTTTGACCGTATCGATGAGGGTAATATTTTCATCAAGAATTAAAAATGCATTGTAGCTTGTGCCCAACCAGGTGGAATAACCGTGAAAATCTCTAATATTCCAATCATTGACGCCAACATCATAGATATTTTCAAAAATTTCTATTGGTTTCATCCTTTCACCTCAGCTTTAAAAATTAACAAAGAATGCCCTATTTATCAGAATTATTTCACTGATAAAAGGGCATCTTTGTTAAAAATGCAGATCGGACAGTATCTTTTTAGTGCCTTAGAAATTTTTTTCTTGTTTTTAACAAGAAAAAAATTTGGTGAAGGCACTTATCCCGTTTATCGGGGTTATTTCTTAAGCTTCTTTCTCAAAGTCGTCTTTTGAGGCACCGCATACCGGGCATTCCCAGTCATCGGGAACATCTTCCCACTTTGTGCCCGCGGCCACTCCACTGTCTGGATCTCCCTGCTCGGGATCGTATACGTAACCACAAACTGTACAAACCCATTTGTCCATACTCGTCCTCCTTTCTCTGTTGGTTTTATTAACCGGGCGTAATATTTTCGATGAACTGCACGACTCTCTTTTTTATGTCATCCCGCAGTTTACGAACGAAGTCAATCGGTTTATCCGAATAAGCGGGTAGTTTCCAATGCATGGGAACGACATGGGGCAAGTCTGGCTCTATTTCGCTTTCTCCAAGGGTAATCAGCCAATCGGGCGGCCCGGATAAGCTTGTCGATTCCAAGGATTGTGGGATACGGAATGCCATGTCGATGCCATCTTCTCTCATCACCGGTTCCAGCAGTGGATGGGTGCTTTCCAAAGGCTGAATTCCGGCACAGGATACGTCGAATCGTTTTCCAAACAGCTTCTGGGCATATGCACCGGCGATCTGACTGTAGCAGGAATTATCATGGCATAGAAAGAGTATTTTCTTTCTTTCCATAAGCGGTTGCAACAGTTTTTCAACCGCATGCTGCACATCTTCTCTCATGGTCGGGTGCTTCTCCATATCCTTTCGATGCTCTATACCCCGATAGGTCAGGCTGCCTTCGAAGCTGGCATCAATGGCATCAAAGAAATAGGAAGCGGTCAGATTCAATCCTTCGAACAGGGTTTTACCGCTCGTTGCTCCTACAGCCAGCAAATATCCGCGCCGGGTTTCACTGCCCGGATCTTTCAATTTCAGTCTATATTTTCTCGCCCAAAAGGTCTGGCATCTGTCGATGACCGCCTTGAGCTGAGCGGTGCAGTTGTAGAAAAATATGGGCGTTGCCGCCACAACGATATCGGACCGCCGCAACAGCGGATACAGCTCCCGTCCCATATCATCCTCGATGGGGCAATACCCTTTTTTTTCACAGACAGTATATTCTTTGCACGGTTCGATGTTTTTCTCTGTAACGTTTATAATACGGGTATCGGCTCCCATGCGCTTTGCTTCTTCCGTAAAGGTATTCAGAAGGGTATTTGTGTTTCCCTTCAACCTGGGGCTTCCTTGTAAACCTAGAAGAAACATGGTGGAGTCATCCTATCTTTGGTGACAGGTTTTGCAGCGGAGGGGTCCCGCTTTTTGTCCGGCCTTTGACCTTTTACGGTGACATGATGTGCAGCGCTTCATGACCTGTTTTTTCTTCAGTTTTCCCTCTTCCTTCAGCTTCTGGATGATGCCCGGCTGTTGAGGGAAATACGTGTGGCAGATTTTGCAATCCACCAAAACCGTTTGATGCCTGGCATGGGGGAAAGGAACACTGCCCCTTTTGCCCCCGGACAAGAGCATCTTTTCAGCCCCTCGTTTTTCAACGGCAAAAGAACCGGCAGAGCACACAAGGATAACGGCAAGAAGAAACCCGACGTATCTTATTGTCACTGTACGAATCTCGCGTAAGAATTATCGCTAGGGAGTTACGGAACCGGCCTCACCTGCCAGCTTGCACTGAGTGAAATCGATTTCTTTGCCGCACCCGTTGCATTGGTGTGAGCGATCAAATTCGTCTGAAAAGATTTCTTTTTCCTTACCGCATTCCGGACATTTGCATGTGAAGGCTTTCAGGTTTTTAAAATTTGCATACCCCGGGCAATGTTGAGGTGTGGACATATGAACCTCCTTCCGTTTGTTGCTTGAAACTTGATACTGGATGCTTGATACTCAATATTGGATACTCGATTATTCGGCATACAACTTACAAGTCATTAAGAGCTCTCTTGAAAATATTTGAGTGAGAATCGCCTACCTGCATGCCAAGTTTCGAGTTTCAAGTTTCA
>CAYSUA010000691.1:0-3356 GCA_964433795.1 uncultured Desulfobacteraceae bacterium
GTCCAGGCTGCTTTTCACCAGTTTTTCAGCTTCATCTGTACGGCCCTGGGTCAAGACCACGTTCCCGAGAGAATTGACAGCATCCGCCGTCAAAATCGAATCCCGACCTCCAAACCCGAGCGCACTATCCAAAGCCTTTCGAACCTCAACTTCCGCTTCATACTTCCGGCCCTGCATCATCAAATTATTGCCAAGGGAGATGCGGCTGGATATGTATCTTCCTGGATTACGCTTCTTTTGTTTTTTTTCAACATTAAGGGCCGAGCGGATATAGGGCTCTGCGTCGGCAAATTTTCCTTGCCCTTCCAGATACCACGCCCTCATCTGAGAGGTTGTGGCTTTTGTTCGGGATACTTTTCTTATCGTTTTCTTGTCTTTGGTTTTTTTCCGTTTGCTCTTTTGATTCTTCTCATCAAGCTCTCTGGTGCCCGCCCGCAGGTACTTTCCGGCCGTTTCGATATCGCCGATGAGCGAATAGATTTTCACCAGTTCGTTATAAGCAGCCCCCTTGCCTTTCTTTTGGCTCCGTTCCAGCATTTCAACGCCATGTTTGAAGTTTCCCACCAGGAGTTCGGCCTGCCCCAATCTGAACAGCACGCCCGGCATTTTCTTAAAATGCGCCACCTGCTCGGCATATAAAAGCGCTTTCCGTAAATCCTCGACTGCCCGGTGCGGATATCCGAATTCCATTGCCGATTTGCCGCGTTTAAAATAAAATTCTGCCAGCATCTTTGCGTCATCGGTTTGAGGCGGAGGCAATTCCATAATTCTTCTATGTTTGGCAACGATTTCAGGATTGAATTTCCCGCGCTGTTCCAAAAAAGCGAGGACGTCATATGCGCGACGGGGGGGAGGGACAAACGGCTCCTTTTCGATGGTAATGGCAACCTCTTTCGCCTCTTCCACTGACATGCGGGATCCAACACAACCCATAATCGATACGATGATGATCGTTATAAATAACGCACGGGGCCTAAAGGCGATTTTAAACGAATGTTTTTTTCGCATGGGCTTTTATTTTTCCGTGTTATTGAAATTTCGATGGACCAACACCATGGTCACATCGTCGAACTGTTCGGCTCCCTCCATATGACCGTACAAACGGGCCTTCACCTTTTCAAGCAGAAGTTCTGCAGACGCAGAGTCCGAAGGCTGGGTCAGTTGAGAGATCAATCGGTCTTTGGTGAAAAATTCACCGGCCTCATTTATGGCATCCACAACCCCGTCGGTATATGCAAAGAGAAAATCACCCGGATCCAGCCGGATAGCCCTGGTTTTAAAATCCAGCTCCGGATAGGCTCCTACAACGGGACCTGTGGGATTCAGGTACTCCTTTACCTCCTTTGAAGAGAAAACCACCGGCTTTTCATGACCGGCATTAATATAGGTCAAAGTTCCGGTTTTCGGCTCCAATATTCCAAAAAACAGGGTGGCAAACATGTTTGCCTCGCTATGGGTTTCCGCCAGGTAATCATTGGTGAGCGAGACCACCGACTTCAGTGCCGCTTCCGTCTTATCGGACGTTTGGTTTTCACCGGAACCGATGTTTTCTTCAAACCGCTGAAGGGAGAATGCACGAACCAGGCTTCGGGTCAACGCCATAAACAATGCCGCCCCGACACCCTTATCGCAGATATCCGCCACGATCACCGCGACCTTGGAATTGTTCTCCACAGCGAAAACATCGTAGAAATCGCCGGCAACCTGTCGGGCAGCCTGAAAATGTGCCGCCACCTCCCAACCGGATATTGCCGGGAGTTCCTCCGGGAAAAACCCGGCCTGAATTTGGCGGCCGATCTCAAGATCCCGTTCTGCTATTTCCCTGGCTTTTTCGGATTCGGCAAACAGTTTCGCATTTTCTATGGCCGATATGACGAGGATGGATACCATGGAAAAGAAGATCATCATCAAGGGGCGGACGATGTTTAAAATCAGGTTTGAGAATAAAAACAGGGATACAGCGGTCCCTGAATATAAAGCAGCAATCCCCACCGCCGATAATGAAAAGCGTAAAGTGGTGAAGCAAAGGGAAGAGAAGATGATCAACCCCATAAGCACCAGCTCCAAACCCAGCATTAGTATCAATGCCGGTTCTTTCAGGAATGATTCCGTGAGTATGGTATGGATGATATTGGAATGGATACCGCTTAAAGGGTAATTTCGGTCTGTGGGCACGGGCCCCACATCCGTAGACCCTGTGGACACATCGGAGATCAGCGCGATCTTGTCTGAGAGCGCTTCCTCCCAGACATCAAAGGCGGCCGTTTCCTCTGTCGTTTCGAATACTTTTGCGAAACTGTAATGTTTCATGCTTCCCCAGGGCCCGATGAAATTGATGATCATATTGCCGGACCGATCGATGGGAATTACAATATCATGGCCCTCATCGCCATACGGCTTGACGGCATCCTTCAAGACGATATTCTTGCCCGGATTCAAAACGATTTTTTCCGGCGGAACCTGAAGATAATCACAAAGCGCTCGAAAGGGAAAACTGGGGTAAAACCCTTTTTCGTAACGTACGAGTAGCGGCATCCGCCGAAATACGCCGTCCGGATCCGGTTTTATGGAGATAAAACCGGTCCCCTTGGCTGCTTCGGAAAATGTCGGAAATGTATTTAAAGGGTTGGTTCCCACAACCATAGATTTCGATCCCCCGATTACTTTGATCTGCCAGGCGGTGGCATCCAGATATTGTTTGTCTGCATCGCTTCTAAATCTTGGGGGTTGAATGTTGTCGGCTTCATTCAGCTCAAACGCCATTCCATAGTAGACGCTGCCGGCATCTTCAGTTGCCTCCTTGAGCGCCCTGTCATCCGGTTCTGAAGAAGGGGCGGCAAAAATAAAGTCGACGAGCTGAGCAGAGACTCCCATTGCCGATAGGTTGCGAATCACCCGGGCATAGTGGGATCTGTTGAGATAGTAACTTTTCAACGCCTTCAGGCTGGAGTCATTGAGATCGATATGGACAATGGTGTCATCATAGTCCGGTTTGAAATGGTCGCTTCCCGACCGATATATAAATAAACGGTCCACCACTTTAGCATTGAGGGTTTGGAAGACGCTGGGAAACAACCCGAAGCAAAGGTATGAAACCAGAAGAGAAGCAAGGGCGATGAGCAACCGCGTCTTTAATTGAATGATGTTATGGTGGCTAAACGGCATCGGTTTATCCGGTGTTATAAATCAATTCTCAACGGTGAACAGTGCTGTTCCAAAGGCATTATTAGCATAAAATGAAATTATTTAAAAAATACATAATCTGGATATCCAGAAAGCCCAAGTTGAGGCGATTCGGCGGTGAAGGCAACCCGCTTCGCAGACGTATGAAACTCGCGCATAAGGGGGCGTAACAC
>CAYSUA010000692.1:0-3352 GCA_964433795.1 uncultured Desulfobacteraceae bacterium
CCTTGCCCGGCGAAGCATTCTAGGCGCATCACCGGCATGAATTAAAATGGAATCATCGGACCGGACATAAATATCTCTATCGTGGATGAGAAAGTAATCGGCAATGTCTGCTAGCCGCTCAAAAGCCTCCTGGTTGCCGATGGCAATCGGCTCTTCGCTGATATTTCCGCTGGTCATCACCAATGCTGTAAAATCGAACCCCAAAAGAATATAGTGAAGCGGGGTGTAAGGCAGCATGGTGCCGAAATATCGGTTCCTGGGGGATACCGCGTCTGAGATGGTATGGGGGTTTCTTTTTTTCAGCAATACGATGGGGCGCTGAGGGGTATTTAATATGAGGCGTTCTTCCGGTTGAATATGGGCGAATCGAAGAATTTCGGTTTCGCTGTATGCCATCAGCGCAAACGGCTTTTCTTCCCGGTGTTTCCGTTTTCGAAGGGATTCAACAGCTTCGCTGTTTTCGGCATCAACAGCCAAATGAAAGCCGCCCAACCCCTTCACTGCAACGATTCGCCCCAGCTTTAACAATTCCGCTGTTTTCCTTATGGCATCCGACGTATTAATTTGATTCTGTTTGGTATCATAAAGGGTGACGGTTGGACCGCATTCGGCGCACGCATTGGGCTGGGCGTGAAATCTTCGATCCATGGGATCATCATATTCTGTCCGGCATCTCTCACACATCCTGAAGGCACTCATGGATGTGTTGGGCCGATCGTACGGGATATCGGTGATAATGGTGTACCGGGGGCCGCAGTTGGTGCAGTTTATAAACGGGTATAGATATCGGCGGTCATTCGGATTAAAGAGTTCTTCAAGGCAGTCCGAGCAAACTGCCGAATCCGGAGCGATCAGGGTGGAGGTGGCATCTTGCTTTCTGCTTTTTGAAATAGAAAAATCTGAAAGTCCTCTGATCGTATCTTCACAAGACTTAATCTCTGTAATTCGGGCAAGCGGCGGGAATTCTACTCTAAGCGCTTCCATGAAGGAATCGATGTTTTCATTTATTCCTTCAACGTGAATCGATACCCCGGTTGATGTGTTGGCCACCTCCCCCTTAATTCCATAACGATTGGCCAGTTGATAAACAAAGGGCCGAAATCCCACGCCTTGTACGATACCGTATATTTCAAGCCGCTTGGCGTATTGGTCATCTCTTTTGGGAGGCATTGGAATAAGATTGATCCTTGTCTAAGGATCTAGGTCTCAGGATCTAGTGTTCCTCGGAATTTCCCGTAACATCCATCTCGGTTTGTGATGCAAAAACCTCGTTGAGCGCTTTTAATGATTCCATGGCCGTGGTTTCGTCGATTTTGTGAATGGCATAACCGGCATGAACGATGACATAATCGCCTATGGTTGGGTCATTAATTAATGAAAGACTGGCTTCTCTCCGGACGCCGGCCACTTCAATCGTTGCGATATCGCCTTCAATACTCACGATCTTACATGGAACGGCAAGGCACATGGCAATGTGCTCCTTTTCAGTTCTGTTCCGATGATCCGATTCGGAAATCTTCTGTCATTCAGTTTAAAAGATAAAAAGAGTATCATTGATTCTTCCGCCATTCAACTCTAATTGAGCGAAATCGGTTTTGTTCTCAAATGATCGAATGACTACCACAATGTATTATAATTATCCGATATTATTGAATAAATTGTCATAAAATCTCAAAAAGAAGTTGACAGCCCCCTACTTCCAGACTAAAAAAGTATGAATTGGTGGTATTATCAATGACTGAAAAGTGGGGATAGGAACTGGCCGGTTTTCTACTCCAGCGCATTATCAACCACATTTGCAGTCTTCACTTCTAGCGTCAAAGCGGATCTCGAACCGAACCGGTCAAGCCTATCATCTAACCCCGACAAACGGGATAAGTGCCTTCACCAAATTTTTTTCTTGTTAAAAAACAAGAAAAAAATTTCTAAGGCACTAATAATCAGTGATTGAATACAAGCGCATGAAAAGATCGTTTTTGATCCATTAGAAGAATGGAAGCGAGTTGTGGGCCGTCCTATTTGAGCAGGACCCCCCTTTAAGAAAATTCTGTCATTTTTAAACACTTGATCGGTTGTTCGATTTACAGGTTCCGGATCGGTGGCAGAACCCATCCAGAATTAAAGATTCGCACTTAATTTTTCAGCACCATTGCGTTTAAATTTTTTTCATTAAAATTTACTTAAACAGATAAGGAACCACTATGTCGGTTAAGCAATCGTATCTCGAAGGAATAAACATATTGGCCGTTGATGATGAAGAGGACGTCTTGGAAACCATTCAGGACATGCTTGAAATGTCCACGGTTGATGTGGCCCTGGATTACCAGGCGGCCTCGGAAAAAATAAATCGAAACCGATATGATTTGTGTATTCTCGATATCATGGGAGTAAACGGCCTAACGCTTTTGGAGGAGGCCGTAGAAAAAAAGCTGCCCACGGTGATGCTGACCGCCCATTCCTTAAACTATCAAACCCTAATGCTTTCGATTCGTAAAGGATCCATCGCTTTTCTGCCCAAAGAAAAGCTGGCCGATCTTGATCGTCTTTTGGATCGATTGCTGGGAGCCCACCAGGCTAAAGAATCCACCTGGAAAATACTGTTTGATGAGATGGGAGACTTTTTTACGGATAAGTTCGGCTCTCCAATGGAAACGGTTGAGTGGATCAGCCGAAAAATCGACAAATAGTAGAGATTTCTTTTCATGGGTAGATATTCAGAAGAATAAGAAGGAGAAAATATGACTGCCACGGTACTTGAATATAAATCTGATATCGCCAAATCTCTCGGGAAAGAAGTGATGGCGCGATCGGGCCAAAATCTTTTTGCATGTTTTCAATGCAAACGTTGCGCCGCCGGATGCCCGGTTGGGGAAGCAACGGGATACGTTACGCCGGATCGTTTGATAAAGATGATCACACTAGGTGATCAAGAAAATGCAATCAATAACGATTTGGTTTGGAAGTGTGTATCTTGTTATACATGCGGCACGCGTTGTCCCAACAATATTCAGAGCGGTAGGATTACAGAGACCATAAAGAAAATGGCCAAGGAGAAGAAGCTCGAACCATTACAGCCCAAAGTAGCTCATTTCCACAATGCCTTCGTGAAATCCGCGGTTCGTTGGGGTCGTTTAAATGAAATGAATTTCATGAATTCTTATGAAATGAAGAATGCATGGGATGATCTAAAACAGCTAAAATTCAGCGCAATATATGATGAAATGCGGACACAGGCCAAAACCGGATTGGCAATGGTTTCAAAAAAGCGATTACACTTCGGATTGCAATCATCTAAAGGCCGTAAAGAGATAAAACGACTATACAAACAATCAAAGGTCGATCGAAGAGGTTA
>CAYSUA010000693.1:0-3348 GCA_964433795.1 uncultured Desulfobacteraceae bacterium
TCGGTGTTACGCTCCCTTATGTACGAGTTTCACACGTCCGCGAATCGGGTTATCTTCAAAGCCGCGGGTGCTTGACTTGAGGTTTCGGTATAACCGGATAGAGTTATTTTGGAATCTCATAGCTCCCATCAAGGCGATCCAGCATCTCTTCATACCTTCGATCCAGTGCATCCAATGCCTTCTCGTACGCCTGACGATCCAATTCGCCCTCCTCAAGACGCCGATCCAGCACATTCCTCTCCATATCATACCACTTTTCCGGATCAAAGTTATAGGTCATATCGCTTGCCTAAGTACACTCATTCTTAAATACGGTTACGTATTATATTTTGTTCTCACCGCCCATTCGCTTCGCTCACTCGAGACGCAGAGTTCACGGAGGGTTTCTTTCTTATTCCTTGTCGGTGTCTCAGCGACAAACGAAAAATGACTAATTCCTCTGCGTTCTCTGCGGCTTTGCGGTGAATCATTTTTATAGCATTGGAATAAAATACGTCATAATATTTACGAATTACCTAATCTTATTTTTCTTTTAGGTAAAACCGCCATTTGCAAAACATGTTTTCCGGATGCGGGTCCGGCGGGGCAAACAGGCATTCCACTGAAATTCGTTCATCAATCTCCCTTGAAAATCCCTCAAATTCACGCTTGTGCATGTCTTTACAAACATATTCACCCAACCCGCGTCTTAACCTTGCCTCCTGTGTCGGGCAGGACGGAACCGAAAGAATCACTTCGTCATGACTTTCTTCGAATTCATATTTCACAAGAATACACCACGGAAAATACCGCATGGCCTTAACAAATCCCTGAAGCCCTTTTTCCTGCACATGAAATTTGCTGACGATATCTTTTGCCGCCATTCCTGCGATTCTTCCCCAAACCTGTTCATTAAGGCTTTCGGCAGTCGGTAGATCAAACCGTTCGGATACGTAAATAAACCAGAATGCATCCATAACCCGGTAGTTCCACAGCAAGAATTCAATGTATTTGCGAAGCTCCGGTTCTTTCATCTCTTCAATAATCTTAAGATTCATCGGTCTATCCATTTTCAACCCCTCTCATCGTATCAATTTGATCGCTTCTCACATCAATCAACATTCATCCAACCCTGAACTTTGAACTCATAACTCTGAACTCAGACGTGGCATTTCTATCGCTTGTACAGGCCCATAAGCTCTGCCTCGTTATATTCGAATTTTATCTTGAACCGATTTCGAATGTCAATGTCGGCATTTCCCGCCTTTTTTATCCTTGTTTTGTATGCAACATTTCAGTAAACCCTAAACTGGACATGCTGGAAAAGTGCCAAAAAACAATTTCAGGATAGAAATCGTTCCATAGAATGTCAGGAAAGGAAGGGGTTATGGTTTCTTTTGAAGCGATCACTAAAGCGGTTACTGAAGGAGATGGGAATCTGGCATATAAGCTGACAAAGAGCGCGCTCGATGCTGATGTCTCACCCAATGATATTCTGGATAAAGGATTGGTTCCCGGCCTGCAGGTGGTGGGAGATCAGTTTGAAAGCGGCGATTTTTTCCTGCCGGAATTAATCGTGGCCGGCGATGCTGTTTCCAAAGCATTAGAGCTTTTGGATCCGATACTCGGTAAAGAAGGAGCGGCGGTAAAGGGCAAGTTCTTAATCGGTACGGTCAAAGGAGACATCCACGACCTGGGAAAAAACATTGTGATCATGATGCTGAAGGGAAACGGGTGGGATGTTACGGATTTGGGGGTGGATATATCTCCTGATGAATTCTGCAAAGCTGTGGCGGGCGGAGATTATGATATCCTCGGCCTATCCTCTTTGTTAACAATGACCATGCCGAACGCTGCCGATACCATCGAGGCGTTAAAAGCAAACGGACTTAGGGATAAGATCAAAGTGATGGTTGGCGGGGCCCCGACCAAGGCGGAATGGGTACAAAAAATCGGTGCAGACGCCCATGCAAAAAACGGCCCTTCTGCCGCAAGGGTGGCAGCAGAGCTGATTGCGAACACTTAGTCAAAAGGAGATATCAATGGAAAGCATGACCGGCCTTGAACGCATTCTAACAGCCTTAAAGTTGCAGGAAGCCGACAGAGTCCCTCACTTTGAAAGGGTTGCAAAAACAGTAAGAGAGGCGATCCTGCCCGGCGCTTCAGAAGAAGACTTTATTGAGCACATGGACCTGGATGGAATCCGGTTCGTGGATCGAACCCATTCCTGGGATTATGAAATCTTTGATGAAAGCAAGCATATCAAAAAAGATCAGTGGGGCGGCCTGGTACGGTATACCACCGAAGATAATCCGGTTCCCATGGATCCGGCGATCAAATCTGAAAAAGATTTAGATACATACGTGCCACCGGATCCGGATGCGCCTCATCGATACGAACATCTTCAACGGCTGGTAAAGCGGTTCAAAGGGGAGCGGGCCATCATGGTCGGGTTGACCGATATTTTCGCTTTGGGCAGAGAAAATTTTTTAGGGGATATCGGCTATTTCAGAGCAATGGTGAAGAATCCGGGGCTTATCGAGCGGGCCAATGAAATTATTCTCGATTATCAGTTGCGTTATGCAAAAAACTGTATCGAGTTGGGGGCCGATGTCCTGTGGATTAACGGAGACTGGGCAATGACGGAAAAACCGATGGTCTCCAGGGCGTATATTGAAAAATTTCTCACTCCCCCTTTAAAGAAGCTTGTGGATTTTGCCCATGAGCGCGGCATTCCCTGTGTAAAGCACACGGACGGTAATATATGGCCCATATACGATGTGATTCTCGATACGGGAATTGACGGTTTGCACCCCATCGATCCCATGGCGGGAATGGATATCGGCGAAGCCAAGGAGAAATTTGGAAATCGGGTTTGCTTATGCGGCAATGTAAGTTGTGCCTTTAGTCTGGTCTCAGGGACTGTGGAAGAAGTAAAACAGGAAACAAAAGAAGTCATCCGGAAAGCCGGTAAAGGCGGGGGGTTCATTTGTATGTCGAGCAACTCCATCCATTCCGGGGTTAACCCCAATAACTATGTGGCCATGGTCGAAGCGATCCGGGAGTATGGGGCGTATCCGTTGGCGCTGGATTAACAGATGAATATTTAGCCACAGACCCACGCAGACAATAAAGACTAATCTACAGCTGAAGCACAAACTTCTGTTCCAAGACCTTTGTGCCCCACTGGGTTCCCTCATACTGATCGGAAAGTCTAAACCCGAATTTCTCATAAAGATGGCGGGCGGCATGAAGTCCGTCGAAGGTCCACAGATATACCTGACTGTAGCCACATCTCTTACAGAACTCGACAGCTTTTTCCATTAGTTTATTTAGTTCACTAATATCAAAATTTCTAGCTGAAGCTGA
>CAYSUA010000694.1:0-3344 GCA_964433795.1 uncultured Desulfobacteraceae bacterium
TCACGCAATTATTACTACTAATAGAAGAATTATTTACTTTTTCGACAGCCTCAACACCCGGCATAAGGCGCGGCGGCTTTTTGCCGTCGCCCTTAATGCCGAGGTTAGACCGTTTATCCTATCAGCTTGCTGCCCGACATACGTCAAGAACTTTCTCAGCAACAACCTCGACACCCTCAGAAGAATCTGCTGCAAATAGGTCGGACAACATAGGTGAGTATTTCTGAACCTCTTCGGATGACAGCTTGTGCCAAACTGGAAGTATTCGGCGTTCGCCAGCCTTCATCTTGGCAAAGAGGCCATTCAATTCTCTCTGAGGCCAATCCTTCGAAAAAAAGTGATGGCTAAGGACAACCAACCCGTACCGAGATGCGGCCAACCCTCTGTCAATAGACTCTCTGAGGCTATCACCCAACTTCAAGCTGAATTCGTCATACCAGACCTTTAAGCCATGCGCGTATAGGGCCTGCGCTAAGGGTCGGACAAACGCATCCTTGTCTTCAGATGCGTGACTAATAAAAACGTCATATTCTATCATAGGGGTGCGCACGGCCTTTAGCCTTTCCGCTTTTGCACCACGTTCTTGAAGCGTGGCCTGAAAACGCTCTAGCTCTACCTCCCCTTCCGTAGTGATTTCGATACCAGAAGACCCGTATGCCCCTTTTATAAAATTTCGCTTTTCAAAGGAGTCCAATACCGACTCCAGCACCGATGTTACTGTGCAAACTTCATCTTCTATGGTTTGTTTGGCGGTTTGCTTGATTCCTCGATGGCGATTTTGCCAAAGAATATCTAGCACTTCTCGCTGCACACGTGCCACTTCAGTGTGGAGTTCTGCTGGCTCATGCATAATGAACTCGTCCTCAGACGAGCGACTGTGAAGCATGTACTCCTCTGACCGATCTGGTGAATCATCCATTAGAAGAAACCGTCTAAATCTCAACAACCCTGCTTGCAGTAGAAACTCCTCGGGATAGCCAGTCAGCCGACGGACCCAGTCGCAGGCCAGGGCTGAACGAGAAACGGAGAACTTGAAGCGAATCCATTCCGCATTTGGGTCGTTTACCCTAGCTGCTACGAAACTGCGGCACTCCTTGTCACCGTAGTCCCAATCACCTCTTTTGGATGCTACTAAATGACAGGCCCCGCTTTTCCCACGACAGCGTCCATGGATCTCGAATCCTCGGTCAGCGAAATAAGTCCTCAACCGTGATACATCCATGAAGATCCCTTCAAGATATCGGTATAACGGGGCCGGATAAAAGGCGTAATAGTTCTAATAAAAAAGACACTTACATAAATTGTAAAATATTCCAAAATGCCCCGGCTTCAGGCATCTGCTCAATCATTTTGTTAGGGAAATTTTCTCGGTAAAATCATGCCAAACCCTCTTTTACAAAAGCTCGCAAGTCATCAATTAGCTCTATTGCTGCTTGCCAGCTTAAAAACTTGAGATCCAGGTATTGTCCATCCATATCTATAGATATTGTATGACATTTCCATGATACTGGTAAAATATTCTTATCATGTTTATTGAAAACAAAGCGAAAATCGTGAGAGAGACAGTTTCGTATAATTCTGGCAAATTGATACCAAGTTTCCGCCTTTATTAAACTCGTCTGATTACTGTCTTTGCAATAGCTCTTTACAAGCTCAAATGATTCTTTGATTAACACCCGAAACAGCATCTTTATATATTCTGAAATTGCGCGGCCTCTCTTGTCAGCCTTCAACTGTTGCGATACCTGTTTTAAATCAACTGTGTAATCACCAATTTCTAAATCAGATTCTTCAAGTAATTTTTGTATTTCTTGTTCCTTGAAAAGTGAAACCGCCGCTAAACCTAATATGCAACTGTTCCCAACATATTCCAGACTTGTAATGAGCTCTTCTTTATGCATCATGTAACTCGATCAATTTCATAGTTTTTGCACCTTTGCGCTGTGGCCCATTGTGCAGCTGCTTGTTACGGCTATCCTATTATTTACGCCGGAATAGTTGCTTTACATCTACAGATAGCCCGAATATGCGTGGTTTCACTTCAATAGCAGCCCAGGCGCGACCCCAAAGGCCTTGTGACAGAGTCGTGCTCAATTTTTCGAAACGTTCTTTGTCGTATACAAACATGAATAGTGTCGCCTCTGAATGCGATAAAGCGCTGAAGCCTTTGCATAAGGCCTTCGCAGCTGTCTCACTTTTTAGCCCTCCAGCGCCGGTACCCAACAACGGAGCTTCCACGATGCGTATATCCTCATGACTTGAAGTGGCAGCTGCAATCTGTTGACCGATGCTTTCGATTACGTCGACCGATGATTGATCGTTAAGGACAGACGCAGCGTAGCAATAATAACGACCGATGTGTTCTGGCCCCGGAAACTTGAAAATAGGGCTGATAGAACCAAGGTTGATTTTAAGATTCATGTCCTTCGGTGTGAAAACGCTGAAAGCCTCTTTCCAGCGCGCAGCGGCAGAACTAATTGTTTCTTTCGCAGAGCATGGGATCACAGCCAAATCGGTCCCCCCCTCAAAAATATCTCCCATTCTTACGAAAACCCGACCCCCCATGTGTATCTCCATGATTAAGTTTTAGCCCTAATCCAAGCCGCTTGCGGACTCGCAACTCCAATGACCATTGAACTACCAACTATCTTTACCTGTAATCTGGCACCTCTGAACCACCTCTCGTGCCCGCAAGTCTGACTTGAGCGGCTGGTTCGGCAGGGCTCACTCCAGAGGGCATCGCAATTATGCAGAATTCTCCTTTTTCTTTCCGGTCCTTTGCTCTACCTTGCGGACGATAGCATGGAGCTTGGCGAGGTCCAGATAGTTGTCAGATTTGTAGCCTTCGGTTCCTATTTCTGATAGAACCCAGCATAGAGCGTCTACCACATTACAAGAATAACCGACACACTTGTGCTTGAATTCTTGTTCTGTGCCGAAGTCTGCTATAAAACCCGTGAGTGTTTCCAATTCTTGCTTTATTTCCTGAATTTCGTTTTCGGTTCGCATTTGCTCCCCCTTTCTCCCTGACCTAACAAGTGATTATACGGATCTGGATATCATCACCTTTGTAATGTTATCCGTCTTTTTAGGTGCCATTTGATTCCTTGCCAGAAAACAAAATATCACACAATTACGGATATATTCGTGAGAATATTGGGGACTTTAAGAGACGTTGATGACTAATTGTACTTACCCACCTCATCCCCTTGAAGTTTTCAAATTTCCGGTATCGAATCTTGAACAGTGATAAAGAAGCCGTTCGCTGTTCACCGTTAACCGTTTATTTTGTAGGATAATGAAATTTACCGTTTTTCTAAATCACTTGAGAGTCCAAGGTTCTC
>CAYSUA010000695.1:0-3344 GCA_964433795.1 uncultured Desulfobacteraceae bacterium
ATATCATCTCTCGAGTTCTCGATTTTGGTGACATTAAGGATGTACATATCTTACAAAAGCTTTACTCTGCGGACGAAATCGCCAACGTAATCCGGACACGCAGGGGAATCTCTCCGAAAACCGGTAAATTTTGGGCGATTAAACTTGGAATACCCATCAATGAGGTCGCATGTTTGAGAAAATCCTTCCCAAAGGTGCCATAGATACGATTCCTTCACTTTTACCGGACATTAATTACCATCACGTTCTTAAAAGTTTGGTCTATTTTGAAGATGCCGAATCTGATCCGATGCCACCTATGCGGCCCGACACCCGGGGTTGGAAATGGGAGGAAATCAAGCTATTTTTCGAAAGTCAGATAGGGCTCTTTGAAATCGAGCTAGGCATGTAGTCGAAATATTAACAACAAAACTCCCGTGACAGGACAACGGTCGCGGGAGTTTTGTGTATATGATACTGAAATCTCAATATTATCGAACTATTCGACGACAATTCGATCCATATTGGCCTCCAATGTTTTTTCCCCGATACCGGAGACTTTCATAATGTCCTCCACCTTCTCAAAAGGACCGTTTTTTTCACGGAAGTCGATAATCCTTTGGGCATATTTAGGACCGATCCGCTTGAGCTGAATAAGTTCCTCCAAAGTTGCAGTGTTAATGTTTATCTTATTTTCCTCTTGCGCCCAGATAGAACCTTGAAATGCAAAAATGAAACTGATTACTAAAAAGATCACCCACAGCTTTCGGTACGCTTTCATGAGATCCTCCTTTCGAGATTGATTGTTGATAATTCGAAACATCCATTTTCAGTAATCCGATCTATCACCACTCCGGAAATGGCCTGCATTTCCTGGATACGCGCTGTGTAAACAGCCAGTAATACAGTCGCAAAAACCACATACCTTTGCTGAAATTTAGATGTTTCACCGATAAAAATGGTTCAACCGAGCAATTCTGAGTCGACTAGGTGAGTTCGAAATATCACTTCAGATGGCAAGTTTAGATGCTGAAATCACAAGGAGTTGAGATGTAAGCAATCCAATAGGAATATATTTTCGACCTATAAATGGGAAAAGAAGCAATGTCAAGTAATAATTTAGGAAAAAAAGAATTTTATTAGAAAAATTGGCTAACTAGGTTTTATCCCCTCAGCGCTGATCCCCTTCACATAGAATTCCGGATCGTTCATAAAGCTAAGAAATATAACGATAAACGCAATGGATGCCTGGAGCATCAGCGGTTTGTTTTGATAAAGGGTATCAAGCTTTTGCTCACGGATCGTTCTCGAGGTGTGCCCAAAATAGGTGGAAAACAGACCGTCAAGTAGATGTTCACTGTCCGGTTTGGTTACCAGTTCGCTTTTGCCACTGTAGCAATATTCCATTGCGTCCAGGATTAACGAACGTTGACTGCTTAAATCCGTATGATGGTAACCGACCACATGGACAAAGTTTCGTTGAGCCTCTTTTAGACTGGCTTCACATAATGCATGAAAGAGGGTTTGGGATGTCTTATCATTTTCTATACCTTGCTTTTGTCGAATCAACGATAGCAGCACTGCATTTTTAAAAAGTTGAAAAAGTCTGCGTTCTCCGCTGATTACAGCAGGAGGAGGATGATAGCCCTCCGGATGGTATCCCTGATAATTGTTTACGAAAAGGATTTGAAATAGGTTCTGAAAAAAATCGACTCCCTCCAGGGGGTCTTGTAAGTCGATCCGCATATCCAGGGTGTTGTCGAGCCGGTCCGCCAGTTTTGCCTGAACCAGTTCAATCAGTTGATGTTGAGTATCCAGCAGGCGGCCGATGTAATGATAGTAGGATTCATTGTCGCGTTTTGTGATCTGAACGAGGCGATCAATAAGGTTTTGCTCATCATCCGGGGAGAGGCGTTCAAATATGCTGCTGAACTGAATTTCCAGATCCCTCCATTTTTTCTTTCCAAAATCCGTGGTCCGGATATCTTCGAGAATATCATGGAACAAGGAAGCGAGCAGATCTATTATGGTTAAATCATCCAATGCTCTGGCGAGCAGGGCGGTTGCGCGAAGGGGGTGCAATACAGCCATCGGTCCTAATCTGCGCTTCTTTTTCTGATATGCATTAAACAGGCAACTGAGCGCTTCCATAATGATGCTCTTGTATTTTTTATCCTTTGCGTCATCCAAATGGAGCCGCTTCCCTTCGATGATAAACATCAATACATTGTACCGATTAAGGGATTCGGCGCTCAGGTTGTAGTTTAGCGCCGACGATAGTTTAAAAAACTCATTTAGATCATAGAGGGGCATCGCTGATCCTTTTTTTTATATTATGGGCTGTTCCGACGACCGGATACGGCTATACGGATGACGATATCTCGGTAATACCGCGAATCCGTTCAACAATAATCGCCTAAGAACGCTTCTGTCAATCCCAAATAAACTACCCAGAAGCCTTACACCATATCCTTGATATATTCATTGATGATTGTTATGGAAACATTGTTTATTGTTCCGATCCATTTGGCGAAACGTACATTAATATCAAGTTGACAGGTAAAAGACCGTTTAGTAGATAATTTTAAGAATGTTTCGAAGGGAGGTGGTATATTTTATTATTCTTGGCCGAAGCAGCATTCCTGTAATCCTCTAACCCGCAAGGAGAGACATTATGAATAAATCCAAAATCTTATTAATCCTTATCTGTTCGATGGTTATCATCGGAGGGTTGTTTTCGTCATCTGTTTTGGCTTTTCCCAATAAACCCATTACACTTATCGTTGCATATGGTGCCGGCGGCAGCACGGATGTCGCAGCCCGAACGATGGGAATCTATCTGGAGAAGTACCTGGGACAACCGATCGTCGTGAAAAACTATCCCGGAGCCGGCGGCCAAATCGGCTTTACCAGACTGGCCATGGCCAAAGCGGACGGCCACACCATCGGCTTTATTAACATGCCGGCCCTTCATATGAATAAAGCCGCACGAAAAGGCGTAACCTACCATCCGGTAACAAGCTTTGCCCCCATCGGATGCAACATCAACGATCCCAATACGGTAATGGTGAGAAGGGATGACGATCGATTTAAAACCATCCAGGACCTCATCAATTACGCTAAGAAAAATCCCGGAAAAGTGGTATGCGGAGCTGACGGTCCGCTGTCTGACGATCAGTTGGCCATGGTAAAAATGGAGAAAGCCACCGGCGCCAAGTTCACCTATGTATCCTATCCGGGTGCCGCCAAAGCCCATGCCGCCCTCTTGGGCAAACACAGTGATTTTACCGTTACCAATACCTTTGACGTTACAAAGTATAAGGATAAAGAGCGTTGTTTAGTTCAGTTCCAGAAAGAACGCTATT
>CAYSUA010000696.1:0-3327 GCA_964433795.1 uncultured Desulfobacteraceae bacterium
GCTAACACTCATTTTTTAGATTATGTTTTTCCAGATGAACGTTCTAAGATAATGGATATGTACAAACGACGTGTTCAAGGTGAAGATGTTCCCGAGATATATGAAATGATAGCACTTCATAAGGATGGAAGCAGGATAGACCTTGAGACAAATTCTGGAATTATTGCTTACAATGGAAAACCGGCCACATTATCATTTATTCGAGATATCACCGAACGAAAGAAGACAACAAAGGCGCTTCAGACAGAGAAAGAGTTCACAGAAAATGCATTAAATGCACAAACAGATACCTTTTTTGTTTTTGAACCATCAACTGGAAAGGCTATTCGATGGAATAAAGCTTTTAACGAGATCTCAGGTTATAGTGATAAAGAGATACAATCAATGCAAGCCCCTGGCAGTTATTACAATAAAGGGGATTTAGAAAAGGCCGCAGCAGTGATTGAAAGGGTAATGCAAGAGGGAAAAGGTATCGTAGAAATATCCCTCATCACAAAATATGGTCAGACAATTCCAACAGAGTATTCTGTCTCAGCTGTTAAGGATGAGGAAGGTGGTCCCAAGCATTTAATTGCGATAGGAAGGAATATTAGTGATCGTATAAAAGCAGAAGAAGAAAAAAAGAAATTAGAGACCCAACTCCAGCAAGCTCAAAAAATGGAAGCTATCGGCACACTGGCTGGTGGCATTGCACATGACTTTAACAATATCTTAACCCCCATTATTGTCCAATCAGAATTGGCATTGATGGATATTGATGATGAAGACCCTGTACAGCATAACTTGGAAGAGGTGTTGAGAGCGGGCCTCCGGGCCAAAGACCTGGTTAAACAGATCCTTACCTTTAGCCGGCAGTCCGAGCAGCAGCCAATTTCACTGAAGCTAACACCAATAATTAAAGAAGCGATCAGGTTGTTGAGAGCCTCATTGCCGTCAACCATAGAAATTTGTCTCAACATAGAAGAAGGCTCTGATACGGTAACAGCCGATCCGACTCAGATCCACCAGGTTTTGATGAATCTTTGTACCAATGCCGGACATGCCATGCGGGAAAGTGGCGGCACATTGGAAGTTGGTATGAGTTATATCGAATTTGATTCTGATAATACGATCAGTCAAACGGATTTGGATCCAGGACCGTACTTGAAATTGAAGGTCAGTGATACCGGCAATGGTATATCACCCGATGTGATGGATCGGATTTTTGATCCTTTCTTTACGACGAAAGAACGAAGTGAAGGGACCGGCATGGGTCTTGCTGTGGTCCACGGAATCATCAGCAGTTATGGTGGAGCTATCACAGTTGAAAGTGAACTGGATAAAGGCACGACTTTCAATGTTTTTCTGCCTATGGCAAAATCCAATATTCTGGAAAAAACCGAAGACATCAGACAAATTCCTACTGGAAGCGAACGGATTCTTGTTGTCGATGATGAAATAGGAATGGTTCGTACACTAAAAAGAATGCTGTATCGAATAGGTTATGAGGTTGTAGAAAAAACAAGCAGCTTAGAAGCCTTGGCTGCATTCCAGGTAGAGCCCGACAAATTTGATTTGGTTATATCCGACCAGACCATGCCAAAAATGACCGGAGATGAATTGGCTAAAAAGATAATGGAAATACGTTCTGATATTCCAATTATCCTTTGTACTGGATTTAGTGAACGGATAAACGAAGAAAAGGCAAGAGAGATCGGTATCAAAGCATTTGTCATGAAACCGATTGAAATGAGCGAAATAGCCAATACCATTCGACAGGTGATAGATAATAAATGAAATTCAGGCCTTTAGCGGATAATATCTGACACTGTACATCGTGACATTTCGGGAACTCAAGATAGCATGCACGAAGCACAACTCCACCATTTTCTAGTCTTTCTTCTGTCCATCAATACTTCAAGCCTTGTCCTAACCGCTATTGATTGACGGTTGAAAGTTTTACTCGGCAAGGATATCACATTCATGCAGCTGTTCTTGACTGCCCGAAGCCCCAAAAAATTCGCTTGACTCTACCAAGAGATATCTAAACCCGTAAAATTCAGAGGGCTATAATTGATGGGATATTATTTCGAAACATGGACTTGAGGGATGGAATATTGGGCCAAATATTTCAAATACCGAACCACTACATGTTGGGGTAGGCCCCATCAGCCTGGATGCCAACTATTCATCAAACATGCCGAAATTTGAAACGACCGTCAAGATTCTGGCTATCATTATCTTTTCTTGATAAATGCGTTCACAATAGCTATAGAACGCGCAAACAAATTTCTAATAAAAATCGAACAAAACGATACCACTTGCCGGAAGGCTGAGAACACATAGAAACAGCTTCCCTTGTGAAGGATACCGGCAGATTCGGAGCAGGGTTCAAAACAATACTCAATTGACAGGTAGATTTTATAATCGATAAGAAATATGGATAACGTATAAGAATGACGATCGATTTTCTGGTCTTAGCCGTTGCAACCTGTATCGGCCTATACATGGCGGCCAACATCGGCGCCAATGATCTGGCCAACGCCATGGGAACATCAGTCGGGTCCGGCGCGCTGAGTATCAAGCAGGCCGTAATCATTTCAATTTTCGCCAACACCCTGGGAGCAGTGCTTGCCGGGGGATATGTGACCAATACCATAAGCAAGGGGATGATCGATCCCACCCTGTTTGCAGACAATCCCAATAATCTCATGCTCGGCATGTTCGCCGCCCTGCTATCCGCAGGAATATGGGTAAATTTGGCGACTTATTTTGCACTTCCCGTATCCACCACCCACGCCATTGTGGGCGCCGTGGTGGGGCTCGGTATGATCAGCGTCGGATTCGGGGCCATCAATTGGGGAAAGATCATATCCATTGCCGTCAGCTGGATCATTTCACCAGCCGCAGGTGCCTTTATCGCAGGCGGGTTGTATGTTTTTGTTGAAAAGAAAATCATGGCGTCAAAGGATCCGTATCGTGCATCGGAATACTATGCGCCATATCTTATTTTTTTGGTGTTTTTGGTCCTGATCCTTTCGTTTATTTTCAAAGGATTAAAAAATCTTCATCTAGAGATAGGTTTCCTTCAGACCACACTAGCTGCCATACCGATCGCTGCCATCCCCGGGGTGTTCGGGCGGAAATGGTTGCGTAGTCAGATGAGCCGACAAAACACGCTTTATTCTTCTCAAAACAACCACTCTTCCGTAGAAGGCATGTTTGCTCGGTTGCAAATATTAACCGCGTGTTACGTCGCCTTTGCCCACGGCGCCAATGACGTGGCAAACGCCATCGGGCCCCTGGCAGCCATTTTTTCTGTTATCAAAACCGGTACCGTATCACTCA
>CAYSUA010000697.1:0-3318 GCA_964433795.1 uncultured Desulfobacteraceae bacterium
TCGACAACCAGGTTTTCTTTGCACTCCCAGTTCCAGCTTTCCGAGTTAACCATTGCCCTACCTCCTTATTTTCTTCCTGTTGGAAGCCAGATAGATTTACTGCTGATAAACCTATATGTTATATAATTGACATATTATTTATCTTATTGTTATAATAAAAAAATATGCAAAAAATAAAACGCACATTAATTTATTTTTGTATAAAAGTCGAGCTAAAAGAGCAGCAGATGATGGTAAAAAAATAAACTTTAATGGATATCTATCGGTTTTGCTTTATATAAATCTTATATTAGTATGACGGTATTGCTTTTTTCTTTGCAGGTGCTGGTTGATTTGTTAAAAAATTCCGTCAATGTTTTTAGCTGAACTGAAACAGCGAGCGCATTCCCCGTAGCTTGCTACGGGGTTAGCGAGGGAATCAAAAAATAGACAGAATTCCTTAACGGAGGGAGATGCCCTGCAGCTTGCTGCAGGGTACTCTTCAATCCATTATGCTGTATCGGTGACGCACGATTCCCGAACCTACTTTAGTGTTAATAGTATTGACGATTATCGGTCTCTTGTTTTGATATGAATCACATGGTTGAGTCTGGAAGTGTAAAGGAAGGCGAATAGAAATAGGCCGCAACAGAAGCTGCGACCTATTAGGGTATTCTTGGCTGGGAGACCAGGATTCGAACCTGGGTTGACGGAGTCAGAGTCCGCAGTCCTGCCGCTGGACGATCTCCCAATATTTTATCGACGTATTAGATGAAACCTCCTAAACTGTCAAGAAAAATGTACCCAATGCCTTTGTAATCAAGCACTTGTTGATTAGCCGCCCGTTCGCTTTGCGAACTTGGGGCTCCGCCCTTCGAGCTTCGACCCCACAAGCCGACCCGACAAGTCACTTGAGGCGCCGAGATCGTAGAGAAGATGAACGCGATTATAGATTCTCGATGTATTGAACGGCTTTTTCCAGTCGCTTGACCACTTTTTCTTTTCCAAGGACTTCGAGCACCTCGAAAATGCCGGGACTTACGGTTTTTCCGGTGAGTGCCACCCTGAGGGGCTGGGCGATTTTACCGAATTTGAGATCGGTTTTTTCCATTACGGTCTTAAAGGGTGTTTCAAGGGCTTTTTCGGTAAAGTCGTCCAGGGATTTCAGTTCATCGATAAGCAGCTTAAAAGGTTCAAGAATCGATTCTTTTAAGAACTTCTTTGCAGCATCCTCATCGTAAGAAACAGTACCCGGAAAGTAGAACAGGGCGCCTTCCGCCATCTCCTTTAAGGTCTTGCTTCGGGTATTTAAGGTTTCAACCACTTTATCCAGAAAATCCCCTTCTTCAGCCTCACATCCGGCTTCATTTAAAAAGGGAAGCAGATGTTTGGATACATTTCGGGGAGATGCCGCCTTGATATGGTCGGCATTTAAGGCCGTCAGTTTGTCCATGTCGAAAATACCTGCAGCTTTTCCCACATTGTCCAGGGTGAACTTTTCGATCAATTCGTCTTTGGTGAAAAACTCCTGGTCCCCGAACGACCAGCCCAGCCGGACCAGGTAGTTGAGCAGCGCATCCGGAAGAAATCCCATATCCCGGTATGCGGTTACCGACATGGCCCCGTGCCGTTTGCTCAGCCGGGAGCGGTCATTCCCCAGAACCATGGGCACATGACCGAATGCGGGCAAGTCGATGCTCAATGCTTTATACAAAAGGATCTGTCTGGGTGTGTTGTTGACGTGGTCATCGCCCCGGATGACGGTGTTGATCCCCATGGTGACATCATCGATGACCACGGCATAATTGTAGGTGGGGATTCCGTCGCTTCTTAGCAGTATAAAATCGTCCAACTCATCATTCTGGAAAACGATATTGCCCTTGATGACGTCTTCCACAACGGTGGTTCCCATAACCGGTGCTTTCAAGCGGACCACAGCCCCTTCTGTTTTTTCAAGGCCTTTTTCACGGCAGGATCCGTCATATTTGGGCTTGCCGCCGGCTTCTTTGGCCTTTTTGCGCATGTCTTCCAGCTGCTCCGGCGTGCAGGTACAGTAATAGGCTGCCCCGGATTCCAGGAGTTTCAGGATGTATTCATGGTAGATCTCCATGCGCTGGGACTGAAAGTGGGGGCCTTCATCCCAGTCGATGCCGAGCCATTCAAGTGCCTCCAGGATGGCATCCACAGACTCCTGGGTGGACCGTTCCACGTCGGTATCTTCAATTCTCAATACAAACCGCCCCTGGGTGTGCCGGGCATAAAGCCAGTTGAAAAGCGCCGTCCGGGCTCCGCCCACATGCAGATAACCGGTGGGGCTGGGTGGAAATCGAGTAACAATTTTATCCATAGTCATCACCTATTTCTAGATTTTTTGTGTCGTATTAGACTTTTATTGAGTCTTTATATTGTAGTTTCAGTCTGTTACAGTCTTATTAAAACCCTATATGTTGTATGTCAGCAATCGATTCATTTTACTATTAGGATTACAAAATAGTAATAGTAAACCAACAACGGGACCAGCTGTTTAAAATATCGGCACCCTGGCGGCGTTCCATAAAAATACAAAATACGAATTTTAGCCGCCTAATGCCAGAAATTTCATGGTTTCCGGAGCAAGACCGAAATATTTATTGCAATTTCAGTCTGTTAGAAGTAAGCTCCAGTTTTGCAAAAACCTGAACCGCTTCATATCACAGGCAAAATTTAACCTCAAGGAAACGGTGTAAAAAAAGTTGTAAAATCCCTTGACATTCTCCGGCATTTCAATTACTTAAGACAGAAATTAAATTAGTGGTAGTTATATTTAATATTTTATAAATAAATTCAATATATTAAGGGGATTACTCATGGCTGTACCAAAACGAAAAACATCCAAATCGAGACGGGATAAGCGTCGGACCCACCAAAAGATCCAGGGACCGAATCTTTCGACCTGCGAACAATGTGGCGAAGCCAAACTTCCCCATCACGCATGTCCGAGCTGCGGTACTTACAAGGGACGCACCATCACCGAACCCGAAGAAGATTAGAGTATAAAAAGGAGTCAGAATAAATGACAGCATCTGATACGCAACAGAGCGCAGAGCTTCAAGGGTTGGATGAAGAATCGAGAAAACTGATTCTCGATACCCTAAGGCAGCTTCGCCGGAAGCTGCTGACCAAAGAAAACATTCTGGAGTACGACAAAAAAGATATTTTTCCGGAAGACGCGATCCGGAAGATGCTGGACCCGGAGATCGGTCTGCAGCTGCTGTTCATTCCGGAAGCCTATGGCGGAATCGGCGGCGGTGCCAGGGACTGCTGTTTGGTGACCCAGGAAATGGCCAAGATCTGCCTGGG
>CAYSUA010000698.1:0-3315 GCA_964433795.1 uncultured Desulfobacteraceae bacterium
CAATTGCCAATTATCTTTTTTTTCTTACAATCCGGGAAGCGTAACGATTACCTGTCAGGTGAGGATGAACACCCATAAACTGAAAAATATCAAGGCGCTGTTCCTTGATGTGGATGGGGTTTTAACCGACGGCAGCATCATCTACAGCGACGTCGGGTCGGAAACCAAGGTATTCAATGTAAGGGATGGGCTCGGGATCCGGTGGCTCATAAAATCGGGCATTATGGTAGGCATTGTGACCGGCCGAAAATCGGATGCGTTGCACCATCGGTGTGAAAATCTCGGCATCGATCTCATTTTTGACGGCATAAAAGATAAAGCATCAGCTCTTGAAAAGATTCTGGATCGAACAGGAATAAAATCAGAAGAAATAGCATATATGGGGGATGATATCGTTGATATTCCGCTCATGAAACGGGTCGGCGTTTCTATTGCCGTTGCTGATGCACATGAGATTGTTATTAAAACGGCAGATATGGTTACGGCGGCAAAGGGGGGGGCCGGCGCAGTCAGAGAAGTTTGCGAACTGATGCTCAAGGCCCACCACCGCTGGGAAGCCGTATTGAAGGAAATTCTATAACATTGTGGGTAAAGGGTACAAAACAGAAGAAGATAAAATTGGCTCTGCTTGCAGTTGTCCTGCTTATGTTCGGTATTATCATTGCCGTTTTTGTCGGGTATCGGAAGGAGTCGGGAAACGATGACCCGAAGCCTTCCATCACACAGGAAGAAGCCAGTGTCACCATCGGAAAGGTTCATCAAACCGCAACCCGCGATGGTAAAACCGAATGGCGGATGGATGCCGATTCTGTTCGATTTGTTGAAGATCAAAAAAAAGCCTTCTTCGAGGATATATCCATCGTCTTTTTTCTTGAGACAGGTGAAGAGATTTATCTCACCGCAAATGAAGGGATCGTAAAGACCGACTCGAACGACATTGAAGTTAACGGCGATGTTGTGATAAGAAATGCAGACTACCGGTTAAAAACGGAGACTATTTTCTACCGGCACGAGGAACGCATTATTACATCAAAGGTTCCGGTTGAAATTTCCGGTGAAATTTTCAGTCTTTTAGCCGATACCATGCAGATTGATTTGAAGAAGAAAAATGCCTTGTTTAAGGGAAACATTAAGGGGAATATCGATGAAAGTGCAAAATTTTAAAAGATGCCGCCTCACAGTTGCTGTTATTTCAGCTGCTGTTTTTCTTTTTATCACACCCATCGTTCGAGATTTCGGATGGGCTCAAGAAAAACCGGTCTCATCACTCGGAAGCAATGAAAAAATACAGATTTCATCCGACTCACTCACAATTGAACACGAATCCCGCTATGCTGATCTTATCGGAAATGTAAAGGTAACCCAGGGGGATGCGGAAATCAAAGCAGACAGTATCAGGATATATTATAAAGAGGGATTGAAAGAAGAAATCAAACCCGCACAGGGCGAAGATGCCATCGAAAAAATTGTTGCAAAGGGAAATGTAAAAATTAGATTCGAAAATAGGGTTGCAGTAACTGAAGAGGCGGTATACATAACAAAGACAAACGTATTGATGTTGAGCGGAGACAACTCAAAGGTTACCAGTGGAAACGATTCCATCTCCGGGGCAAGGATAACTGTTTACCGAAATAGTAATCGCATCATGATCGAGAGCAGCAAGGCCCAGAGGGTCGAAGCCGTGTTTTATCCCGGAGGTAAAAAGCAGTAGGAAATATCCATGGCAACCCTCTCTCTTCAAAATCTAGTTAAAATATATAACGGCAAACCGGTGGTTAACGAGGTGAGCCTGAACGTAGAATCCGGAGGTGTTGTAGGGCTATTGGGCCCGAATGGCGCAGGAAAAACGACAACTTTCTATATGACCATCGGAATCATCCGCCCGGAACGGGGAAACGTTTTTCTGGACGGAGTAGATATCACCGATTATCCCATGTATTTACGCGCCCGAAGAGGTGTGGGATATCTGCCCCAAGAACCGTCGGTATTCAGAAAACTGACGGTAAAGCAGAATATCATGGCGATTCTGGAAACGCTGCCGCTAACCAAATCCGAACAGGAACAACGGGCTGTAAATCTATTGGATGAATTGGGAATTGGACACCTGGCGAATCGGAAGGCAAGCTTTCTGTCCGGAGGGGAGCGTCGTCGGCTTGAAATCAGTCGCTCCCTTGCGACCAATCCTTCATTTATCCTTTTGGATGAGCCGTTTGCAGGAATCGACCCCCTGGCCGTAATCGACCTGAAGGGAATCATTGCTCATCTCAAAAACCGCGGTATCGGGGTCCTCATTTCCGATCACAATGTTAGGGAAACGTTGGAAACCTGCGATACGGCCTTTATACTCAGTGATGGCATCATCATCGAAGACGGTCCGCCGGAAAAGATCGCATCGAGCGAAAAGGCCCGGCAGTGCTATTTAGGAGACGAATTCTGTTTATAGTATGGCTATTGAATTAAGACAACAGCTCAAACTGACACAGCAACTGATCATGACGCCGCAGCTGCAAATGGCGATCAAGCTGCTGCAATTGTCTCGTTTGGAGCTCATGGATACCATCCGGCAGGAAATGGAGGAAAACCCCGCTCTTGAGGAAATGATTGAAAGTAGCGCCGAAGAGCCCGTCGGTGAATTGACGAATACGTCTTCAACAGATGATATCCCCACCACAAAGGAGTTGACTTCAGAAGAAAAAGTCAATGAAGATATCGACTGGAGCAATTACATCGAAGAATACAACACACCGTACCGCGTCCATTTTGAAACGGAAGGTCGAGACCATCCAAGCTTCGAAGCATTTACCGCCGACAAACGATCTTTGAGTGACCATCTGCTATGGCAACTGTTAATGACTTCGCCATCGGAAGCAGAGGAAAGGATCGGAAGCCTTATCGTCGGCAATCTCGATGATGACGGATATCTAGAAATTTCCGTGGAAGAGTTGTCTCAGCGGAACGGATATCCCCTTGAAGACGTGGAAGATATGTTATTCCACATGCAATCCTTTGACCCCGTGGGAATCTGTGCCAGGGACCTTCGGGAATGCTTGCAGATTCAAGCCAGATATTTCAACCTCGATGACACCATCGTCAATGAAATCATCCTGAATCATTTGCACCATCTGGAGAATAAGAACTATAAGGCCATCGCCAGAGCGTTGAAGAAAAGCATGGATGAAATCATTGAAGCAGTAAAAATTATTCAAGGACTCGATCCAAAACCAGCCAGTCAATTCACGGATGAAGAACCGCAGTATATCACCCCCGACATTTATGTGTACAAGTTTGAAGATGAATTCGTCATCATGCTGAATG
>CAYSUA010000699.1:0-3305 GCA_964433795.1 uncultured Desulfobacteraceae bacterium
CCCGGCACCAACAAGTTTAGAGACAAGAATCTTTACGTGGTGGTGGATCAAAAAACAGATCGGGTAGTCATCATTTTCGAGCATTATGAATCGGCTTCCAGCGAGAAGATTAGCGAGCTGGTCGGCGCTTTATTTTTCGACTTCGGCGATCCGACGATCATGGCTCACGATAAGATCGTATACTGGGTTTTTAATGGGAAAGGAAAACTCTCCAAAGAAGATTATGACATAGCGAAGAAAACTAAAGAACTATCGAATATTCTGCTTACCATAAAACTGAACAGTGATCTAAAAATATCAGGAAACAACAAGGATAAGGAGAATGGAAACGCTTATTACATTATTTCCTCGGAGCCGATCCTGAGATTGATTAACGCTCAAAACCGGTAGATCAGGGCAGCGCCGGCATCCGATCGAGTACCGGCCGGGCTTCTGGTTTGACCTAGGAAATACAACCAAACCTATGGAGGTAATGCCCCGGTAGAATAACCGGAATAAGGCTATAACCGAATCCCTCGATATCCCGTTCCTTTCAGACAGGCAATGGGATTTTTTTTAGAAAAATTGACTTAAGTCAATTACAAGCCCCTTCTTTATTAATATGAAAATACATTCATGTTACATTGTGGCAGTCCAATGCGGCATATATGCTCGCACTAGAACCGATCCGAGATTAAGGGATGTATCTGCCCAATCGTCTTTATCCTGATAATCGATTTGCTCAGCAGTGGGATAATTTTCTAGTCACATCTGTGCTGCGCTGTTTCGAAAAAAAAGCCTCTCTCTTAAACCCTTCAGTCTCGGATGGGGTAAATCGCCGTAATGAGTAGCAACACTACCACTATCAATTACAAGAATTGAATACCGATCCAGGGCAGTTCTTACTCCCCTGATCCACAATTTGGGAAACAAGAAAGCGGCACGCGCTTCAGGTCGTGACAGACCGGTGACGATTACGGCCGCAATATATCTTTCTCATTAAATTTTAAAAAAATATACGTGTCCGCTTTTAACCAATCTTGGTGATGCAATGACCCAAAAGAAATTTACCATCGAGATTCCTGATCTCGACTATTGGAAAAAGCAGATCAAATGTCAGTACGCCTGCCCGGTTCATACGGATGCAAGGGGATACGTTCGCGCCATAGCAGAAGGTGATTTTGAAAGAGCCTATCGAATAGCCCGAGGTCCCAATCCGTTGGCCTCCATATGCGGGAGAATTTGTGGAGCTCCATGCGAGGCCGAATGCAGGCGGGCCGATGTCGATGAAGCGATTTCCATTCGGGCACTGAAACGATCGGCGACCGAAAAATACGGTGCGGAATCCGAAAAATATGAAACAAACCGGCTGTATATTGTCGAACAATTCCATTCGTTAAGCGAAGCCGGCTGCGATGATATTGAAGACATCAAGCAACTCCTGGAGTCTTTTCAATACCCCGAGCTTTCAGACGATGCACCGACGGTAGGAATTATCGGCTCCGGTCCCGCCGGGCTGGGGGCTGCCCACGATCTTTGCCTGATGGGCATTAGACCCGTCATTTATGAAATGGAACCGGTGCCTGCCGGCATGCTTTACCTTGGCGTTCCCGAATACCGGATACCGCGCAGCCTGATCAAAGCCGAAGTTGAGGTGATCCAGGCGATGGGAACAGAAATAGTCTGTGATACTGAAGTCGGAAAAGACATCACCCTTACCGAATTGCGGTCCAAACACGATGCAATACTCATTGCAGTCGGTGCGAAACGATCAAGGAAAATCCCAATCCCAAACATTGATGCGCCAGGGGTTACGGGCGGTGTAGAATTTTTGCGGGACGTGGCACTGAATCAGCAATCGGAACTGGGTGAAAGCGTCATTGTAATCGGCGGCGGCAATGTGGCCTATGATGTGGCCAGAACACTGGTTCGCCAAACCGAATACGATGTCTCCAGAACCGCCATTCGGCAAAAAGGCGTTAAAGAAGTGCACTTGGTATGTCTAGAATCTTTTAAAGAAATGCCTGCCGACACCAAAGAAATCGATGAGGGTGAAGAAGAAGGCATCATACGATACAATTCATGGGGGCCCAAGGAGATTATAGTAAATGAAAAGGGGGATGCATGCGGCGTAAAATTTATTCGATGTTTGTCTGTTTTTGACGAGAACAAACAGTTTGCCCCCCGGTTTGATGAAACCGAAGTTATGGATCTTTCTGCGAACAAGATATTCCTTACCATCGGGCAGGCCGCAGATCTAACGTTTATCGATTCCGATGACATCGCTTTAAATGAGCGCGGTCAGCTGAAGCTTTCACCCACCTTTACGGAGACAGAGGCTGAAGGGATTTTTGCGGCCGGCGATGTCGCACACGGTCCCAGGCTTATGATTGACGCCATTGCCGGCGGGAAACAGGCAGCCCGAAGAATATATACGTATCTGAAGAAAGCAGAGATTGCTTCAAGGACGGCGGTCATTCACACCGACATCAAGGATTACCAGCGAGAAAGCGGTTATGAAATTATCCCTCGGGTAGGCATATCCGCCTTGCCGCCTGAAGAGCGAAAGAAGGCCATGAACCTGATTATTGAAAAGGGGTTTACGGAAGATCAAAGCATGCGCGAAGCGAGCAGATGCCTGAATTGCGGCATAAATACCATCTTCGACAGTGAAAAATGCATCCTTTGCGGCGTATGTGCGGATGTGTGTCCGGAAAATTGTCTGAAACTCGTTTCCATGGAAAATATAGAAGGCAACTCGGATTTCGAGCAACTCCTAAATAATTATTTCGGGGATCGACCGGTACCCGAAGGGGGCGCCATTATCAAAGATGAAACCTTCTGTATTCGATGCGGCTTATGTGCCGAACGCTGCCCGGTGGGTGCCATTACAATGGAGACGTTTACTTTCAAGGAGGAATGGGTAAATGAATCATAAAAATCAAGGTGACACAAAGGTCACCCGACGAAGTTTTCTTGGCTTTGCCTCCTTTGGAGCCGTAATTCTGTCGGCCCTGACCGCCCTTGGCGGAATCTTGAGATTTTCAAAGCCCAATGTCCATTATGAAGAGTCAAAAAAGTTTAAGATCGGAAAGCCTGAGAATTTTCCGGTGGGTCTGGTTAAAAGCTTGGAAGACAAGAAAGTTTTTATTTTTTCCGACACCGACGGGCTGCACGCAATCTCCAAGATCTGCACCCATCTGGGTTGTATTGTGGCGCTGACCGACAGTGGTTTTCAATGCCCGTGTCACGGCTCAAAATTCAATCGGCAGGGTAAAGTAATTGCCGGGCCGGCCCCGCGCCCGCTGCCCTGGCTGGAGATCAGC
>CAYSUA010000700.1:0-3287 GCA_964433795.1 uncultured Desulfobacteraceae bacterium
GGTCAAATTGGTTTTCATTTTCATATTCTCAAGGTAGAAGTCGGGAGTTCAAATCTCCCCGCGCCTACCAGAAAAATAATCACCAACCGCACCCTCCTGATTTGTTCATAGGTTTTTTGGTAATTGCTTACTAATGTGGTATAAGATGCTATTTTGGTTTGCCCATGGAAGGAGGTAATCCTTGCATCGACCCCATTCCCATTACTCCTCTTTAATATTTCTCCTGATTTTTGCTTGCACAACCACTGCAAACATACCACCGATTAATCACCAGAACGACCGAGTATACTGGGCGGAATTTCACCAGGAGTGGATCGGTAAGGATGCGGATCGATACAAACTCTATGTATTTCACAATATCGGAGAATTTAAAGTAGCGCCGGAGGATGTAAAACGCCAGGGCATCGATAAATGGCAAACCTTCTACCCTCACGGCCCCTGGCCGCCCGACAATCTACCCGCAAAAAGGATCTCCGGCAAAGAATTAGGGAAGGGGGCAATGGATATCATCACCCCCGCCCTAACCGGCATCATCACAAACGCCATATATTAAGGGAAAATGAATAATGAAAAACCGGCGAAAAAGCGTTAATACCAGGCTATATTTTATATTGTCGCGCTTTCGCAGGTTAATAAATTGTTATGAGATGACAATTTTATAAGGAGAACACTCATGAGTGACTCAACATTCTCACTAAAGAACATATACAATAATGTGAATGAGCAAATGATCGCATTCAAAGGTAAAGAATTTAAGTCGAACCACATGCTTCTCAAAGACAGGCTTGGGAAAGAATACTTGGTCTCTGATATAAATCTTCAAGACTGCGTGAGGAGCGGTCAAATCGTCTTCTGCTCCTATTATCAAAACGGTGAAGCTCAAAGCAAGAATACGGTCAGTTTCGGTGTCGGAGTTCCCATAGATCTTTATGCTGGTATAGAATTACACAGTTCTCTGCCAAGGTGCTTGGAAATAAAATACAAAAGTAAAGGTACAAAAATTGGTTTTGATAAACCCTCATGAAAGTCTGGGGTCGTGAAAGTCTGGGGATCGCATCTTAATTATTAATTATTTAATATGGACAATTAAAACCTATGTGGCCATACAGCAAAATAAAAGACACCGATCCGGAAATAAGGGAAGCCGAATGCCCGGTCTGCGCCGGCCCCTCCACCGCCGAACACTATAAAGACGCCATCATCATCACAAACACCTGCGCCAAATGCTGCACCATCAATTCCGTCTAAATGATGGAAGGAGGTAATATGGCTACATTAGATGAGAAAACAAAGGCCTTGGAAGAGAACGGATTTATTGAAATTTTTACAAGAGATATTTATGTGAACTCATCATCAAGAAAGGTGTTCAGCTTGGAAGCGATTCAAGATCATGATCCCGAATGGTTGCATGCATGTATCAAGGAACCAAACCCAGCAAACGAGTGGCAGTTTTATACCACTCAGGTATTAGATGATAAATTGAAGAATGACATTATTCGAGAGATCTCATAATTTTAATGTGGGATAAAAAGTTCCAAAAAATACGGAAATCCGCTCTCTTCCTTTTTATTATAGGGCTACTAATTGAGAGTATGGCTTTCATGGCTGGACAGGCAGATAATATTCCGTTTGTTCTCAGGGCCATTTCTCCCGATTATGTGGGAGCAATGGAAGGGTTAAAAAGGTTGGAATCGACAATGGCGCTTGTGCCAAAAGAGTCAGGATTTAAGGAAATCTCGAATATCTTTCATAAGGAACTATCTACCCTTAACCCGACTAAAAGGCTTGAACAGATTTCCATCATCAAGATTGATCGGCGGAGCCCATCACTACGTTTTAACAGAAAACGGGCTAAGGAGATCATTCCTATCACGTTCCATCTTTCCGATGGTCAGCAGGCACACTGGAATTTGGAAATCTTGATGGATCGCGTGAAAAAACTAAAAAAGGGTAATGTTTTTATTTTTGCGATCGCAATATTTGCTTTTGGGGTAATCATACAATTCATAGGTTTTGTAATCCAGACGATAGAGAAAACAAACAAAGTCGCGAGAAAGACGAGTGGTTCAAGACCTCTGTCTCGATAGCTTTAATCCCTATACTCAAATTTTACGACTGCTAATAGAGCCTCTGCGAGGTAATCAAATGCCGAATAAACTCACAAAAACAGAAATCATTGAGGCCATTCAAAAAGCAAACGGTTATTCCCGAAAACAATCTACCGAAGTCTCTGAGATCCTGTTGGAAATCATAAAACAATCCCTCGAATCCGGAGAGGATGTCATGATATCCGGCTTCGGCAAATTCCAGGTCAAAAACAAGAGGCAACGCCGAGGCCGCAACCCGGCCACCAACGAGGACCTGACAATACCCCCCAGAAGGGTAGTCACATTCAAAAGCTCAAACAAACTAAAAACCCGAATCAATAAAGGGTGAATAGATGACGAATAATCAACGACTACGTATCGAAATCGTTACCCGGAGCATCTCCGCAAGACCGTTGATTTCCATTACATATATTAAAAATTTGGGGAGAATGGGCTGCAACGATATCATACAGCGATCTTGAAAATGGATTGTATATTCCGGTCGAGTCGGATAATTTAATCAAAATCACACATACGTATCGATATCGCTACTCAACCATGCCTCCAAACCCTAACGATATCTATGTTATATTCATCAATAGCGAAATTGAATTCCGTCTCTTAACTTAAAGAAAGGAGGGCTATCATGTATGCAAATGTGACATCAGGAGAGATTCAATCAGGTAAAATGGATGAATTTATAAAAATTTATGATGAATCTGTTAAGCCAATAATAGAGAAAATTCCGGGACTCCAAAACTTATATGTTCTGACTGATCAAGGGAATAGCAAGGCTATGATCATTGCTCTTTACGGGTCTCAAGTAGAAGCTGAAAATGCATCAAATGATGGGCATGTCCAAGCAGCGCAGGGAAAATTGGCCAGCTCTATCGTACTTGAATCAATTGCTCGTGGTAGCTATGCGGTCAGCATCAAGATATAGATCCATTTTATGAAAATTCAATGAGCTAACCAATGATACCGAGTGTCAGCTTGATAGCGATATCTTGTAGCATGAATTTTTCTTGAAATTTCAGTCCGATCCAAATAATCTGTACGAGTTCAACGGTAACGTATCGAAATCATAACAATGCCGATTCTTTAACAGGCATTGATTTCGATTTGAAATATGGTATAGACAAATAATAAATTCTGACATTCTGTTCCATCTCATATTGATTCCGTATTCATTAATCGCTT
>CAYSUA010000701.1:0-861 GCA_964433795.1 uncultured Desulfobacteraceae bacterium
ATTGCCCGTTCAGTTCAAGGACCGGTTGTTTCCATTCTGAATAGGAGCGCTGAACATAGAAGGCTGAATTTTCAAAATCGATATTGGGGTTGAGGGTTTCGGCATGAAGCGAGGGGACCAGATGTCGATACTTCATCTGGAGCAGTACTTTTGTCAAACCGGCAATACCGGAGGCCGATTCCAGGTGACCGATATTCGATTTGCTGGAACCGATGGCGCAATACGGCTCGGCTTGAGCATGGCTGCCGAAAGCCTGGGCGATCCCTCTGATCTCCACCGGGTCCCCCAGTTCTGTGCCGGTGCCGTGGGCCTCGATATAGGTGATGGTCTTTGGATCGAGCCCAGAGTTCTCAAGTGCCATGGATATCAATTCCGCCTGGGCGTTCGGGTTCGGAACCGTATAACCGGTGGTTCTGCCGCCGTGATTGACGGCACTGGCCTTAATCACCCCATAGATGTGATCACCATCTGTCTCGGCTTCCGAAAGCGGCTTTAACAATACGGCGCCCACTCCTTCTCCGGGAACGAATCCGTCGCCTCCGGCGCCGAAGCTTTTGCACCGTCCCGTTGGAGAGAGCATGCCGCTTTGACACATTTGCACGTATTTTGAAGGATGCAGATAGAGGTTCACCCCGCCGGCAAGCGCCATGTTCGTTTCGCCGTTGAGCAGGCTCTCGCAGGCCAGATGAACGGCGTAGAGAGAAGCGGAGCAGGCCGTATCCACCGGCAGACTCGGCCCCCTGAAATTGAAAACATAGGACACCCGATTGGCGATGGACCAGGGCAGAGATTGGGGCATGCTGTTATTTCCGCTTCGTTTCGCATCCGGTCCCCACAGCAGGTAAGTATTGGAAGTCACCC
>CAYSUA010000701.1:928-2313 GCA_964433795.1 uncultured Desulfobacteraceae bacterium
CCGCATCCCTTGGGTATCCTTTCGGCAATATCCGGCATCTTCCAGAGCGGTCCAGGCAATCTCCAGAAAGAGTCTTTCCTGGGGATCGAGTATTTCGGCTTCCCTCGGTGAAATATGAAAGAACAGGGGGTCGAACTTGTCTGCATCTTCGATGAACCCGCCCCATTTGCAGTATATCTTCCCTTCTTCGCTCTTTACCGGGTCCGGGTGATACCATTTTTGATTGTCCCAGCGGCTTGGCGGGATTTCCGTGATACAGTCTCTTCCCTGTTTTAGGTTCTCCCAGAATTGGTCGATACCGTCGGCCATGGGATACCGACCGCTGATACCGATGACGGCGATATCGGCCCGTGCAGGGAGAGGCCGATGGACTTCCCGTTTTTGATGAGATTCTTTTCGACGCTTTACCGAAGGCTGTTTAAACGTCACTGATTCGCTGGGATGCAGGTCGAAGGCGGTGACGAGCTCGAATTGATAATGTTCCACCAGGTATTGGGTCAGGGCTTTGAGTGTCTGGTTTTCAAACAACAGGGTCTTGGGAAGCGGCCCCAGCAGGTCTTCCATCTTCAGGTTGAACCGGTTGACCGAAAGCGAATCGATGCCGTATCGTTCGAGATTGATGCGGGTGTCGATCTTACCGAAAGGTATTTTCAGAATCCCTGCCAGCAGCTCCTTTAAAAAGGATTCGGTTTTATCAAACAGGATCTTGGAATCGACGGCCAGCGATCGATCCGATCGGTCCACGGTTTCCATATCCTGTTGATAAAAAAATGATCGAACCCGGTCTTTATGCCCATAAACCACCGCCCCATGGGATATCCCGGGTTGAGAGAGCAGCCGTCGCCAGGCTTTGACGCCGTGGTCGGTCGGAATCGCCGTCATGCCGGTTTTCACTCTCATGACATCCAGGGCTTCTTGGGATAAGGACATTCCCCCATCTGACCAGAGGGGCCAGCCGATGGACAGGGTCTTTCCGAAACGCCTCCCTTCCGCCCGTTGCTTTTCCCGCCAAGCGGCAAACCCGTCCATGAAGCTGTTGGCATAGGCGTAGTCCGATTGCCCCGGGTTTCCCAACATACCGGTTATCGAAGAGAAAAGGATAAAAAAATCGATGGATTCGTTTTGGGTGGCCTCGTCCAGGTGAATCGTGCCGTAAACCTTGGGCGCCAATACCGATGTGATCTCTTCGGTCTGCTTCTTCAAGACATACGAATCGCGGATAACACCGGCTGCATGGATAATGCCGTCGATCCGACCGAATCGTGACCTGATCCGACCCACCAGTTGCTGAACGTCCGCCCGGTTCGTGATGTCAGAAGGGACATAGAGCGCATCCGCCCCGTGGGTGCGCAGGGTTTCCAGTTTTTGCTCTCTTTGTTCGTCCA